>JBFGHF010000051.1:0-11449 GCA_041578355.1 Acidobacteriota bacterium | reverse complement strand
GCCGGAATTCGTCAGAACGAATACTTGAGCGCGATTTCGATTTCGCGGGCTTCCTCGGCGCCGAAGATTTGGCCGAAGGTCGAAGTCCCGAAGGTGTCTTCCGGCTGGTCGAAATTGGTATGGTTGAAAGCGTTGAAGAACTGGACGCGGAACTCCAGGACCGATCCTTCCCGGCCCAGGGCGGTTCGCTTGATCAGACTGATGTCCCAGGTCTGCCGCATCGGCCCCAACAGAATGCTGCGGCCGGAGTTGCCGATCGTGTAGGGGGAGGGTTCCGCGAAATCCCCGATTTCGAACCAGCGGTCGATCGATTGGTTGGATCCCTCCACTAGGCCCGAGCCGATGCGATCGGGACGATCGCCTCGCACGCCGTCGTTGTTGGGGTCGCCGGAGAGCTGCGGCGTGATGGGTCGGCCGCTCTGAATGCTGGTCCTACCGGAGAGGCGCCATCCCTCCAACACCCCCCGCAGCGGTCCGGCCCAAGCCGTCGAGAAGGCGCGTTCGGGGCCCATCGGCAGGTCCCAGATGTAGTCGAGGAAGAGCTGTTTGGGAGGAAACCTGCCGCTCAATCCCCGCTCCTGCCGTAAGTTTCGAGGGTCGTTGGGGTCGCCGAAGTAGAGATCGGTGAAGGTGCGGTCCCAGCTGAAACCCGACTGCAGGGAAAAGCCCCGGGAGAAGCGCTTTTCGATTTCGGCCTCCAGGCGGTGGCCGATCGACGAGCCTCCGCCGCTGAGAATCTCAAAGCGGCCCAGCAGTGGGTTGGGTCGCCTCTCCTGCAGCGGGCCGGGTCCGGGCACCGGTACGTTGGCCGGGACATCCCGGTTGAGCCGAGTCGACTTGCGTCCCCCGTAGGAGAGCTGCAGGGTCCAATCCCGCAAGAACTGGTTTTGCAGGGAGAGCCGCCACTGCTGGATGTAGGCGTTTCGGATAAAGGGATCGATGCCGCGGATTGTCAACTCCGAAGGAGCGGCCGCGTCGAAGGGGCGAGCCAGGTCGAGATCGGGGCTTTCCGCCGACCCGTCGGCTTCTTCGATGAAGTAGAAGGGAAAGTTGCGCCCCAGGGTTTCCAGAGCATCGCGGTCGTCCAGGGGGTCGTAGCTGATCTGATAGGAGCTTCGAATCACCAGGCTGTTGTTGCCCAGAGGACTGTAGGCCAACCCGATGCCCGGGGCCCAGTCGTTGCGGTCGGGATAGACGGCTTCTCCCGGGCCCAGTCCTCCCAGTCCCACCCGGGCGGCGTCCTGGCTTCCCGTCACCACCAACTCGCCGTCAACCGGCGGATCGGAGACCAGGGGCCAGAACGTCGAAACATTGTCGTGGACCGATCGATAGGGGGAGAAATAGTTGTAGCTCACAGAGAGGCTGAGGCTGAACTTCGGATTGATCCTCCAGTCGTCGCGCAGAAAGACCTTCCAGGTGCGGCGCCGCAGGTCCGACCGGTCGGATCCCAGGGCCCGGGTCGCCGAGTCGGGGATGCCCAGCAGGAAGTCGGCGAAGGCGTCGCCGGTGTAGATGCCGCTGAAGGCGAAGCGGCCGCGACGCAGACCGCCGGAGCGGTTGTTGTTGATCTGCCGGAAGCCCACCTCGGCGCCGAAACTGAGCTGATGATCGTTGGGGGTGTAGGTGAAGTTCCCGGAAAACTCGAGATCGTTGTTGAAGAAGGTCCTCGGAGACTCGTTGCGCCGGCCCAGGCCCAGCGAGGCGTATCCGTCGAGCCGAAACTCAGGGTAGCCCTCGTCCAGGTCGTCGAGTTTGCTGACGCCTGCGATTCCCAGCGAAGCGAGCAGGCCCTGCTGGTCGACCAGGGATGCCAGCTGAGTGAAGGTGGTCCGCCTCAGGTTGAGTTGCAACAAGGTGACGAAGGTGGGACTGAAGTTCCTGGTGGCTTCGAGAGACAGATCCTGAGCCCGGCTCTCTTCGGTGGTTCCGAAGGAAGGCAAGGGACTCACGTTGACGCCGTTGCTCTCGGTCAGGTTGTATTGTCCGAAGATCTTCGTGTCCTGGCTGTGTTCGTAGTCGACCCGTCCGGAGAAAGTGTCCTCGTTCTCGATCACGGGCTGGTTGTTGACGTAGTTCCGGTCGGGATCGTCCCGGTTGGGATCGGGGATTTCGGCCAACATCCGACGGGCGACCGGATGGATCATGGAGTCCGGGATCACGTTGTTCTCGAAGGGCTCGCCGGTGAAGGGATTGGTGATCACTGTTCCCAAGTCGCTGAAGTCGCCCCGCTTCATGGCGCTGGAGGGGATGTGGGAAAGCAGTGTCGAGCCGCGGTTGATGCGCAGGCCGTCGAAAGTGCCGAACACCTTCAGTCTGCCGGTCACCGAAGCGCCGAAACTGCCTCCGAACTGGTTCCTCTTGAACTCGGGAAGCGGTTGTCCAACGGGATCGAAGAAGTTGCGCGCGTCGAGATTGTCGTTGCGGTGGAACTCGTAGATCGAACCGAAAAAGCGTCCCCGCGTTCGGATTTTGAATGGGTTGACGATCTCGGAAAAGTGTCCTGAGCCCCCGCCACTGCTCAGTTCGGGGCCGAAGAGGATCTCGAATTCTTCAATTTCCCCCAGAGACACTTCCACGAGTGCGGGCTCGGAACCCTCGGTCAATGCGGGGAAATCCCGGCGGTCACCAGCCTGGTCCTGGTCCTTTTCCCCCGATTCCTGCCCCCGGAGCGGGGAACAGAGCAGGAGGAGGATCGCCAAAACGGCGGCCGCTTTCAGTGTGTTTTCAAAGCACCAATTCGCCATCGACAATCATGTCCCTCACGCTGAAAGTGGCTCTCAAGATCCCCTTTTCGGCATTCTCGTCCTCGTCGCGGTTGTTTCCGCCGCGGCCGCCTCCCCGACCTCGCCCTCGTCCCCGACCTCGCCCCTGGCCTTGTCGCTCCCCGCCCGAGTCGCCGGTTATGGCCGGGAGATCGGTGAGTTCGAAGGTGAGGTTGGCGTCTTCGACCGTCGCCACCGCTACGCCGTCCACTTGGCGCGGAAAAACGAATCGTGCCCCCACGCCCTCTTCGCGAGGGGCGAAATAGGCGGTGAGAGGGAGCTGCGAGAACTGGCTGGTGACGAGAAACGCCTTGTTCTTCAGCGTGCCCGTCGTCTGGCTCTGGAAGAACTGACGCAGCCGACTTTCTTCGTTGGGGTCGTTGCAGCGAAAGCTCAGCGCCACCACGATCCACTTTTCGAAATCCACCGCCACGCGGTTTTCGATCAGGTCGGAGAAAAGCCGGTCGGCGTCCTCCGCCGCCATTTCGTCGAAGCCGTGTTGGATGAGTTGGATGCGGGTGTAGGCTTCGCGGACGGGACGCGCCGAAAGCAAACGCACGTAGAAGCTGTAGTAGATTTCCTTCTCGCCCGAGGCTCCGCTGCCCGTTCCGCCGATCACCCGGGCGAAGGTCTCGACGCGCGCCCAGGGAGAATCGGTCAGCATTTTGACCGCTTTGGGCAGCGGCCATTTGACGAACCCGCCGTCCCCCGCCGCAGCACAGACGAGTGCCGTAAGCCCGACCAAGACGACGATGGTGAGAAAACTACGGCTCAAGATGTCTCCCCTTCAAAGACGCGCACACTCCCTGCACTCAAATGCCTATACGAAGTGAGCCGGCAATGGTTTCGGGGGGGAGTGGAAAAAAATGGCGGCAGACGAACCTCGGCTGGGTCGTCGTAGGATGAACACGTGGGGATTCTGGGAATCCCGCCATCCTCCCGGCCGTCAACGAAAGGCCTTGGAAGTTCGGTGTCGAGAGCCTCGAGACGAAGCTCGTCCGGCCGGGGTGAAGCGATCAAGGGCAGGCCGCCCGCCCGGCCCTTGAGACGGGACTCAGGAGCCTGCTCAGCAGGTCAGTTCAAGCGGAACTCGGTCTCAATCGCGACTTCGACGTCGACCGGCCGACCGTGGAGGTGACCGGGTTCGAATTTCCAGTTCCTCTGCACTTCTTGGATGAATCGCTCCGCCAACCCGTGAGAGAGATTCTGCAGCGTTTCGCAGCTCTCGGCCCGGCCGCTTTTGCGAATGATGCATTTGACGAGCACGAGCCCTTCCACCTTGGCAGCCTTCGCTTCCTCGGAGTAACTCGGTGTCGTTTTCTTCAGGATTTTGGGTGCGAGGAGGTCCTTCTCCTTCATCGTGAAGACCTCACTGTATTCCCAAGTTCCGTCGCCGTGGAGAACGACTTGTTTTCCGTCATCGGTCCTGGCCTTCTGCTGTCCCGGGCAGACTCCGAAAAACAGAAACAGCAGAAAGGTTCGAAAGACGCATCGTCCGAGCATGGATATCCTCCCTTTCGACATTTGGGATGCTCATGTCCGCTGGATGGTTCAGGCAAGCTCGTCTCGCACGTTGCCGTTCAGGATGTTCAAACCCGGGCGGCTGACAAGAGGTCAACGGCGCTGTGTGAGCGCCCGAAAGCCGGAATGGGAGATACTGGATAAGCAAGTCGAAGTGGACTCACGAGCGAGGATTCTCGTGCCACGGAGTGGCAAGGAAGGCTTTTTCGGGCCTTGGCCTTCGGGTGGTTTCCGTGCCGCGGCCCGGAATTCCTGCTATTGTCGAAAGGGCAGTCCGTCGGAAAGGCGGTGCTTTGGCGAAAGGAAAACATGGGTCGAAATCAAAACACGTACGCGAAGAGGCAACGAGAAATTGCCAAGAAAAGGAAGGCCGCGGAAAAAAGAGAACGCCGTTGGGCCAAAAAGGAACAGGAGAGCAACCTCGAAGGAATCGAGGCTCCGCTTCGAGTCTTGACGGAGGAAGATTCTGCGGAGGCTATCGCGGCCAGGCTGCTGCTTGAAGAAAAACGGAAAAAGTCCGCCGCGGATCAGCCGGAGGCCAAAGAAGGAAGCTCATGACCGGGCCGTGCTTCCGTTTGTTTGCGTCTTCGCAGGCATCCGTGCTGCGCGAGAGCGACATGAGGCCCGGGAAGCGGACCACGCCACGACCCTTTCTCCAGACGAGGGAGAACGGTGTGGTCCATCGCACTTTGGCATTCAAGATGTCCGGACTCGGGCGATAGCCTTGGAATCCACGCCGAAGTGAAAACACTCGACCGCCCGGGTGAAGTGTCGAGCTGAGAAGTCCGATTTTCCGAATCACGAGCCAGATCGCTTACCAGAGACTCTCTGCCCAATCGATCATTTCTGAGACCCAGTTGGCGGCGGGCCTTTGCGCGAGCCAAGGCGCCTCGTCATCCGGCTTACCCATCAAAGCTGCCGGTTCCTTCAGTATTGCTGCAGCAGGGCGCGCAGGGCAGGCTCGTAGGCATCGGCGTAGCGGACCATCCCCAAGTCGTTGGGGTGGGAGCCGTCCGTGGCTGCCTCTCCGTCGTCCCCCAACAATTGCTCACCCTCCAGATAAAAGAGGTGCTCGACTCCTTCGTCTTGAAGCCGGCGGAAGGCCCGACGCAGAGCCGCCCGGTTGCTGCGGTGCCGATCCTCGAGGTCGGGGAAGAAGCGAGTATTGGTGAAAGATCGGTCTTCGACCAGGAGAACGGGGGTTTCCGGACGCGCTTTTCGCAGTTGTCGCACCAGGGGAGCGGCGCGTTGGTCGATCATCGCCTCCCGCATGTTGGGAAGGCAGTCGATGGCGAAGACACTGGGATCCAGTTCGGCCAGCAGGGCGGCTACTTCCGCTTCCATGCGGCCGTTGCCCGAGAATCCGAGGTTGAGGGTGGGTCGCTTCAGCCTGCGGCCGAGAATGGCTGGAATCGCCATGCCCGGCCGTGAGGCGCAGGCGCCATGCATGATCGAGGTTCCGTAGAAGAGCAGGGGACGCTCATTGCGGGGCGCTACAGGCTCGAAGCCCGCGCTTTCCTCCACCCCGATGTCGAGCGATTCGACGCCATTGTAAAGCGGCAGGTAGGCGGTGTATCGACGCCTACCGGGACGAAGTCCGCGGGCGATCGTTGCCTCGACGGCCTGCGCATCGGGTCTGGCAACGCCCACCCATCGATCGACACCTCGAGCGTCCGTCGCGTACAGGTCCAACCCGCTGACGCCCGTCGCCGGCATGTGGGGTGTCGCCAGTCTCTCGGAAAGGAGGCGGTAGCGCACATGGATGGCCGAGGCGTCGGTGACAAAGCGCACCGCCATGCCCGCGGAATGCCGCGATAGGTCCCAGACGGGTTCGCGGACGATCCCCCGTGCCTTGCTCGGCAGGCGGTCGAAGAAGCGGATCGTGTCGGGCCAGCCCTTACCTTCGACACCCCAGTCGCGCACGTCGTGCCAGGTCAGGGCCGGTGATTGAGCGACGAGTTGCGTCTTTCGGGACAGGGTCGAGAAAGCCGCGCCACCGGCGATCAGGTGGAGAAATCTTCTTCTGGACGTCACCATCGATTCAAAGCTCCGTTCTGGAAACTGCTTCGCAACCAAGCATGGGTCTTTCCCGGCCGGAAAGCAAACCGGAGCACACTCGTCCGAAGATGCCGGACAGGCCGGCCTGGAAAGGCGAAGCTTGCGGCCTTCGTTCATCAACTCGGGTGCGGGAAGTCCCCGTCCGGCTGGCGACCAGATCGGCGAAAAGGTCACAAACAGGTCAGGTTTTGGTTGTGAGAGGTCGTATCGTTGTCGAGACTCGTGGCGAGATGGTCTCGAAACGCGGCCGATTACGACTACGATTACGAGACTTCTCGGAGGTCTGAGGTCGCTAAAAGTAGCCGAGGCTCCTGAGGCGTTCGATGAGTTGCTGATTCCGCTGCCGGAAGCTGGGCAGATCGTCCATATATGCGGACAACTCGTGCCCGAGTTCCGCCGCCGCTTCCGGCGCCGAGTTTATGAGGTTTTGGAGTTCCTCGGGATCGCTTTCCCAGTCGAAGAGCCCGTTGAACTCTCCCCGGTAGAGCTTGAAAAGTCCTTTTGTGACGGCGAAAGTCCCCCGCCAGAACGAGACCGTTCCGCGTTGCCGTCGCGGCGTTCGCAGTGATTCCCCGACCATGACATGAGGCGGGTCGATGGCCAGCAGATCGACAACCGTCGGCAGGATGTCGAGTGTGCTCGTGGCCGTCCACGGGCCGGCGGCCCTGGCCAAGGGCTTTCCGTTCAGGCTAGCCAGCAGCGGCACGTCAAGTTCCCGCCAGTGGAGGCTGTTGCAATGATGCCAAACCTCGTCCTCGCCCAGCCACTCGCCGTGGTCCGAGGTGAAAACGATCAGAGACTGTTCGGCGAGTCCCAAAGCGTCGAGCTTCTCGAGCAGGCGACCGACCTGTTGGTCGACAAAGATGATGTCGTCGTCGTAGCTGTCGCGAAAATGTGTCACCTGGAGGGGGCTGAGAGCCCCGCCCCGAAGGTGCCAATGGACGGCCGGCGAGATGCCCGCCAGCTGGGGTACCCGTTCGATCACGGAGGCGACAGTTTCATCATCAAGGGCAGCGGCCTCTTCCAACTGAGGCCTCGTCTCGCCCTGGCGGGCTTCGACCGTGAGTCTTTCGTCCGCTGCAGAGGCGCGACTGTAGCGCCTCAGGTGTGCGGGCGGAAAGAAGGGGCGGTGCGGTCCGAAGTAGTGCACCCAGAGGTGGAGCGATTCTTCCTGCTGGTGTTCTTCGAGCCACTCCAGCGCCAAATCCGTGACCTGGTATGTCGTCTCTTGTTTCTGTTGGGGCGACCCGTCGTGTTCCAGGTTCAGGTACACCTCGTAGCCTCGGCCGTGACGGTCCTCGGTGAGGTTTTCGTTGGCTGTGAAGGCTGCGGTTCGAAACCCCCGGTCCTGCAGGATCTCGGCAAGAGTTTTGATTGCGCCGCTTTGTTGGGCTTGGTCTGGCTTGGGCAGCCGCCCGTCGGGAATCAGCGCGCCGGTCAGGAAGTTGAGCACGGCCGGGCGCGTGCAGGGGGCGGAGCTTTGGGCCCGACGGTAGATCGATTTGTCGGCAAAGAAACCGTCGATGTGGGGCGAGGTGTCGCGTCCGTAGCCGTAAATCCCCAAGCGATCGGGTCGCAGGGTGTCGACCGAGATGAGGATGACGTGTCGCGGGGGCGGCTCCGGCGACCTCAGCAGCGAGCAGGCCGGGCTCGCCAAGAGACCCGGCAACAAGAGGAGAATCGAGAGTCTGCAGGCCTTCCGCACCCGAGCATCATACTTCATCTGTTGGGTCATGGCGGAAAGCGCGGGAAGGAGCTGTCAGCTCTCCCGGAAACTGCACCCCAACGGGCGCGCCTGACTCTCGGTTTATCTTGCCGGAAAAGGCGAATCCAGAATCAAGGGCCGACGGCCTTGATGGCGGCCGTCGGCATGATGACTCCGGCACTACGGCGAGTTCGTCGGTTACTCCGGCTTCGGCGCCGAACAGACCGTCACACTGCAGTCCGGCGGCTCACTGCCGCAAGTGATCACGCTGCATTCCGCCGGCTTTGGCTCGGGGCAGGGGTCGCAACAAGGATTCGCCTCGCAACACGCTTCGAGGTCGTCGGGAGGACAGAGACAGACTGGCGGGCCGATGCAGAAGACTTGGCACGCTTCATCCTGCGAGTCGAAACAGAAGCTGCAGCCGACGCCGTTGATGTCGGAGCCCGGGAATAGGACTTCGAAGTCACCGTGTCTGCTGAAGTGAGTGGCGGCGGCCTTCTGTCCGACCTGTAGGAGCTGAACCAAAGAAAGGTTGCCGGGGGGAAAATGGCAGATGTCGACTTTTTCAGGGCCGGCATGAGCCGCGGAACCCAGCGCCATCGCCATAACCAAAAAGAACAAAACGGAAGCCATGCGTCTACCTCCCTAGGGCGGTGCTTCAGCCTGTGGGGGCTCGTAAGTGGCTCGGAAATGAAAACAGCTCGCGCGGTGCCGGGGGCGGGGCTGAGGCCGAGTCGAACGGGCCGAACGGACGGAGCACCTCTTTTAAAAGATGATCCACATCAACCCTAGTCCAAATGAAAGGGCGAGATTCAAAGGCCGTCGAAGCAACCTCCAGATCCATGCGGGGCTTGTGCTCAACGTTATCAACGTCAGCTGGGCCTGTCAAGACTTTCGTCTGTCTTGCATGGGCCGGCAAATGCCCGGTTTAGGGTGGCCGAGACGGTTTAAAAGGGTGCTCCTCCGGTAGGCGGCAGCAACTGAGGCTAAGATGGGTCTTGTGACGTTTCGCTTGAACGATCGCGAGCCGGACCAAACCGTATCCCGTGCAGTGTCGGTATGAGGGTCGGACGAACCTTGGTTGGAGTTCCTGAGGCAGGCCAATTGCTATGAACCGAATTGAAAAACTCCTGATCTTGGCCCTTTGTCTGATTGCGGCGCCTTTCCTCGCCGGCTCGACCCGGGATTCCTTTGTCGTGGTCAAGGTCGTCGGCCTGGAAGGCGCGCCCGTCGAGGGAGCTTCGATCGACTTCGGTCTGGGAAAAGTCCAAACCGACGCCGACGGAGTGGCTCGCTTCGGCCTCCCCCCTGGACGCCACTCCCTGCTGATCACCGCCGAGGGCTACCAGGAAACTGCCGCGATGTTGGTCGTCGACGACGACCGGGAGACGGTGGTGGAAGTCGAAATGGCGCCGTTGGTGCGGATCGAGGAGGAAATCATCGTTTCGGCAACTCGCAGCGAGAGCCGCCTCGAGGATCAGCCGGTTCGGGTCGAGGTGGTGGACCGCGAGGAAATCGAGGAGAAAGCCCTGATGACGCCGGGCAGCATCGCCATGCTGCTGGCCGAGACCGCGGGACTCCGGGTGCAAATCACCGCGCCGTCCACGGGCGCCGCCAATGTTCGCATCCAGGGTTTGCGGGGACGCTATTCGCAGTTGCTCTCCGACGGCCTTCCCCTTTTCGGCTTGCAGGGCAATTCGCTGAGCCTGCTCCAGGTCCCTCCCTTGGACCTGGGACAAGTCGAGATCATCAAGGGCGCCGCCTCTGCGCTCTACGGACCCTCGGCCCTGGGAGGAGTGATCAACCTGGTCTCCCAGCGGCCGACCCGACGGAGCCGCGAGATTCTGCTCAACCTCAGCACCCAGGAGGCCTCGGATCTTACCTTTTGGATGGTGGAGCCGCCCAAAGGAAAATTCGCCTTCACCCTGCTGGGAGGGTTGCACGGGCAGCGACAACAGGATCTGGACTCGGAGGGCTGGGCCGACCTGCCGACCTACGCGCGAGGTGTTCTGCGTCCACGGTTTTTCTGGCAAGGAGAAGATGGGAAAAGCGTCTTCGCCACCATCGGCGTCACCGCCGAGAACCGGCGCGGCGGCACCACGCCGGAAGGACTGGCCCCGGACGGGCGCCCCTTCCCGGAGAACCTGGGTTCACGCCAGCTCGACAGCGGGGGGGTGATGAAGTTCCCGCTCGGCTCCAACACCTTGTTGACGGCCCGCGGTTCCTTCACGTACCGAAGCGAGGAGCGTGTTTTCGGCGAGAGTTTCGAGCGGGGCCGCCGTATCACCGGTTTCGGGGAGGTCGTCTTGCGGGGAGCTTCGGGAAGACACGTCTGGGTCGTCGGGGGCGCCGTCCAGCAGGACCACTACCAAAACCGCGATCTCGAGGGATTCGACTTCAACTTCGTCACTCCGGGCTTGATCGCCCAGGACGACATCCTGCTCAGCGACAAAGTCACGCTGGGAGTCAGCGCCCGCCTCGACCGTCACAACGAATACGGCGCCTTCGCCAGCCCCAGGATCTCGCTGCTGGTCAAGCCGAGTCCCCGATGGACTTTCCGGCTCTCGGGTGGAACCGGCTTTTTCGCCCCCACGCCATTTGTGGAGGAAACCGAGGAGACGGGGTTTTCCCGGCTTCTACCCTTGCGCAACCTGGCGGCCGAGAAGGCCCGCAGCGCGTCGCTCGACGCGAGCTGGAAACGGGGACCGCTGGAATTTGTGTTCACCGTCTTCGGTTCGGTGGTCCGCGATCCGGTGGAAAGCGAATTCGTCGGCGCCGACCGGGTCGAGCTGGTCAACGCCCCAGGCCCGGTACGGACCTGGGGGACCGAACTGCTCGGGCGTTACCGGTCGGGCGGCTTTCTTCTGCTGGCGACGCACAATTACACTTCTTCCACCGAAGCCGACGGGGATGCAGGAGGGCGCAGGCAAGTGCCCCTGACGCCGCGCCACTCGGCCAGTCTCAACGCCATCTGGGAGGACGAGTCCTGGGGACGTTTCGGCATCGAGACCTATTACACCGGCCGACAGCCGCTGGAGTTCAATCCCTACCGGGTAGAAGGCCGAAGCTACCTCCTGGTCGGGGCGCTGCTCGAGAAAAAATTCCGCGGCGCTCGCCTGTTCGTCAACTTCGAAAATTTCACCAACGTCCGCCAAACCCGCTGGGACCCGCTGTTGCGGCCCGCTCGGCTTCCCGACGGACGCTGGACGGTCGACGCCTGGGCCCCGCTCGACGGCCGGGTCGTCAACGGCGGCGTACGCTGGATCTTTTGAAGCCTCGGCGAGTCCCGTCTGACTTTGGCGAACTTGACCGCGGTGTTGAAGTCCCTGGCGGTTGATGCGCTAGACTTGCACCCTTGAATTCCAGCAATTCCCGGCGACAAGCCGGTCTGCCCTTCATCCTC
>JBFGHF010000050.1:0-11464 GCA_041578355.1 Acidobacteriota bacterium | reverse complement strand
AAGGCGCACAACTTCGAAATCCCGCCGAACGATGATCCGGCCACGCCCCGTACCCGTTTCGACGCAACCGCCCAGGAGGGGCTTGCGGCGACGCTCCATCATCTTGCTTTGGAATCGAAAAACTGGTCAACTTGGCTTCATGAACCGAAAGCTGATCACCCTGTGGTTCTCCCTGATCCTGGCTTTGGGCGCCGGTTGTCAAAAGCCGGAGCCGGCATTGCGCTTCTCGGTGATCGTCGATGAGGCCGAAGACCTCGACCTGGAACAATCCGTGGTCCTCGACGGAGAGACGATCGGCAGGGTGACCGCTGTCAGCCCGCAATCCGACGGCTACCGCATCGAAGTCGAAATCGACCCTCAGCACAGTCGGCGCCTGCAAAGAGAGTTTCTTTTCCGTGTCGAGTCCGGCTCGTCCGGCAGTGTTCTTTTCATCGAAGACAACGGCCGGGGGAACACGATTGAGGAAGGAGAGGTCGTCGATGCCCGAGGGAGCTGGCTCGATCGGTTGTCCTCCGGCTTGGAGAAACTGGGGGCCTCGGCTCGCGAGGCCGTGGACGATCTCAAGACCGCCTTGGAGGGTACCGCCGCCACGATCAAGGATTCCCCCGAAGCTCAGGCCTTCAAAGAGTCTCTGTCCGAGCTGGCACAGGACCTCTCGACCGCGGCACGCGGCCGCTACCAGCACTTCGTGGAACAGGACCTCCCCCGGCTGGAGAAAGAGGCCGAAGCCTACCGCGACAAACTGATCGAAGAGGGGCGCAGCGAAGAGGCCGAAGTATTCTGGAAGTGGTACAGCCGCCTCTCGACGGCGGTGAAAAAGGCGACCGCCGGGACGAGCCAGGAAGAAGAGCCCCAAAAAGACCCTGGACAGTGAGCGTGGCGCGGACATCCTGCCTGCGCTGCTGGTGGTCCTAACCTCTCGCCACCCCGGGATCTTGGCACAGCCCTCTGCCCGTCCATCGAGCGCGGCTGTCAGCTTTCGCCGCGATCCTTCAATGCTCCCTTCACAACCAGTACGGAACAGTCGGCGTGGTGTGCCAGCTTGCTCGAGACGCTCCCCAGCAGAAAGCGGCTGACGGCGCCGTGGCCCTTGCTGCCAACCACCAGCAGATGTGCGCCGAATTCCTGAGTGATCCTCAGCATTTCGTCAGAGATGTCGGAGGCTTCGCGCAGCTCGGTAGACAGCTCCACTGCCTGCATCCCGTAGCGGGCCTTGATGCTTTCGAGCTCTTCTTTCGCCTTGGACCTGTCTCGGACCCAGAGCTCTCCCATGGTCTGGACGATGTCCATCCGGTAATGGGGCACTACGGGGAGAATCCTCACCACTCGAATCCGGCAGGTGCGCGCCAAACCGCTGCTGAACACTAAATCGAGAGCAGCCTCGGCTAGCGGCGAGCCGTCGTGACCCAGAACAACCCGGGTCTCGGAGTCTTTCGCCGTGGCACGCCGGCCGGCGGAGTCGGGGTCCTCTTGCGGGGGCCGCGCCAAGAGCACCGAACAGGGGGCGTGTTTGAGGACACGGTAGGAGACACTGCCCAACAGGTAGCGGCTCAACCCGCCCAGGCCTCTCGAGCCCACCAGAACCAGGTCGGCGCCCAGTTCCCCAGCCAAATCGATGATCTGCTCGGCCGCATTGCCCTCACGAACCAGAATCTTGACCCTCCAGTCCGAAGATTCCAGCCGATCGGTGACTTCGCGCAGGCGCCGACGGGCTTCGTCCGCAATGGCTCGCTTGAGGTTGGCTAGAGCGCCCGGAGCGGAACCGATATCTCCCGGTAGCTCGGCGGTGTCGACAACAGTGACAATCGCGGCGTGCTTCGGTTCTGCGAAAGTCAGCCGGACCAACAGCTCCAACGCTTCCCGCGAATGAGCCGAACCATCCGTGGCGAACAGTATTCTCATGGCAGACTCCCGAGCCTCATCTTCACACAACACCGAAAGGTGCGCCACCCCGCTCGTCCATCGCTGGGCGGCCAGCCGAACTCGAATCGGCCAGTCCGTCCCGCTATCATGACCGGACCGGGGATTCACATGACTGCACCGAGGTTCTTGATCCTGGGTGGGGGACCTGCAGGTCTGGCCACCGCCTATTACGCCAGCCGGCTTGGTTTGCGCAGCCGTCTCCTGGAAAAAGAAGCCAGCGTCGGCGGCCTTTGCCGAACGGTTCGCCACGGCAACCACCGCTTCGATCTGGGCGCCCACCGTTTTCACGATCGCGATCCTAAGATCACGGCCGACATTCTTCAGCTCTTGCGAGGTCGAATGATCCGAGTGGACGTGCCCAGCCGGATCTACCGATGGGGACGCTACATCGATTTCCCGCTCACTCCTTTGAGCCTGATGAAGTCGGTTTCGCCGGGCCGGGGCCTGGGCATGGCCTGGGACCTGTTTCGGGCCCGCATCCGAAAGAGGCCGGTTCGAACTTTCAAAGACTACGCCATAAACGCTTTCGGCAAGTCTGTGGCCGAGACTCTCTTGATCGATTATTCACAGAAACTCTGGGGGTTGCCGGCCGAGCAGCTTTCTCCCGAAGTAGCAACCAAGCGTCTTTCCGGCATGTCGCTTCGTTCACTCACTGTCGAGTTGCTTTCGGGACCCCGCAAATCGGAGCATCTGGATGGCGCCTTCCTCTATCCGAAAGAAGGGTACGGAGCGATAGCCGACTCGCTGGCGCGCAGCCTGCCTGATGGAACGGTCCGCACCTCCTGCCCCGCGGTTCGGATCGAGCACCATGCGGGCCGCGTCACGAACGTAGTTCACGGCGCCGGGAGCACCGCCGTCGGGGACTGCGACACGGTCGTTTCCAGTTTGCCGCTCTCGCTGCTGGTGCGCCTGCTGCACCCGCCTCCGGCGGCCGAGCTCTTGGAAGAAGCTGCCCGATTGAGATTTCGGCACGTTCGGCTCCTTTATTTCCGGCTGCGTATTCCCCACTTTTCCGGTCAAGCCACCATCTATGTTTCCGACCCCGAAATCTGCGTCACCCGAATCACCGAGCCCAAGAACCGATCTCCCCGGATGGCCCCCGAGACGGAGACTGGATTGGCCATGGAAGTCCCCTGTTTCACAGGAGACTCGATTGATCGGCTCTCAGAGTCCCAACTCGTAGATCGGGTCTTGGCCGAGTTGGGAGGCGCCGGTTTCTTCGACACGTCGTTGGTCATGGACTGGCAGCAGGTTCTTTTGCCCCACGCCTACCCCGTCTACGATCTCGAGTACCGGGCCCGCGTGGAACGGTTACTCTCTGAATTGTCCGGATTGCGGAATCTGCACACCACCGGGCGTCAGGGGCTCTTTTTCTACAGTCACCTGCACGATCAAATGCGCACTGCCCGCGATCTCGTCCAAGTTCTGGCGGCGGCCTGAGTCATGAGGTCGAAAAACGGAGTCTGGCCCCATCCGGCTCTTTTGAGGACATCTTTCAAACCGCTCGCGAGGACTGAGGCTTGTCGAATTCAGCAAAAACGGCGTCCCGGCGGGGCGTGCCTCGGCTCAGAAGAACACTACTTCGCCATTCACTGGCCGTGATCGCTGTGTTTTGGGGGCTCTCCTCACTCATTCCCGGGCCGATCGGCCCCCAAGCCGCCTCGCCCGATTGGCATTGGCGGGCCGGCCCCATCACCCTGGGCAGGCCCGTCGTCACCTCGGGGGACTCGCCCCATTACCTTCTGATCGTCAACAGTTTGATCGAGGATCTGGACTTCGACCTCGCCAACAACCATCGCCAAGCGCGGTTGGGCGACTGGGACGCGGGGGCCCGTCACAGGGGCAGCCAGCTGGTTACCCATGTCGAGACCGACAAGGCGGGCAGGCAGCTCAGTTTTCATCCCTTCTTCCGACCGCTGCTCTACTCTCTGATGGTCTGGCCTTGGCGGACTAGCGAGTGGGTCGAGTCGCTTTGCATATGGCTCACCATGGCAGGAACCCTTGCCGGCGTGGCGGCCTTTCGACGCTGTGGATTCGAGGGAACCAAGTGGCCGCTGTTATTGGCCTTGGCAACGCCTCTCTGGTTTTACGCAGGTGACCTCTGGAACGAGCCTTGGTTGGCGACCGCCTGGGTCTTGCTCTTGACCGTTCGCTCCCCGAAGCTGCTGGGAGCCGTCGCCTTCGCAGGCAGCTTGATCAAATACTCCTTCATGGTCGTGCCGATGACCATGGCCGTGGTAGCGGCCTGGAGAGGCGAATGGAAGCGGGCCGGGGTGCTGGGGGGAGCCGCCGCCGCAGCCGTCTTGGTGGCGATCGCCGCAACCCAGTGGATCTTCGCCCAATCCGACCATTTCGATCTTTTCCACGTGGGCGCGCGCCATTTGACCGGGGCTCCAGGTTTCGGGCTCTCCCCTATCGATTTCATGAGCCGAAGCCTGGGGTTGATGTTCGATCCAAGGAGCGGACTTCTGCCTTTCGCTCCCTTCCTTGCCTGGGGTTTCTGGCAGTTCCGGAAGGGAGGGGATTGGTACGCTCCGGCCCTGGTTTTCTTCGCTCTCCATGCCGGCTACGCAGGCTGGGACGGAGGGGCGGGCTACTCGGCGCGCTTTCTGGTGCCCACCCTCCCGGTGATGGTGAAAGCCGTCGCCGACGCCAACCCACGCGGACGCCTCTTCCAACTCGCGGTTCTCTACAGCTTCGTCTGCGCCTTTGTGGCGGGCACGCTTCCGATCGCCGCTTTCGACCGGGCGCCCTGGGAGGCGATTCTGTTCCTCTACCGCGAAGCCACGGTTTCTCTGGGCTTGGGCAGCTGAGAAAACCCGCTTCTCGGCGTTCACCGATGGGCAGCCGCCGCCAAGCGGTCCTTCACACCCTCACCTTGACCAGGAGACGACACAACAGGACGAAGAAGGCAGCATCGAGAAAGTGCTCGAAGTAATGCACCGACAAGAGATAGGGGATGCCGAGCTGACCACCTCGAGCAAAAGGAGGCTTCTGAGCCAACTCGCCCACGCCGAATTGAAGGGTGGTCCACGATTGATAGGCAAGTCCTATGAGCAGGATCAGAAGACAGACGGCGCCCAGCAGCTGCACCCCCTTCCTGGCAGTCCCGGGACGCTTGGGGATCGAAAAGGGCCGCTCTCGGATCAAGAAGTAGAGGGCCGGGGGGAAGTAAATCAGCGGAAAGGTCAGGAGTTCCCGCACCGAGTGACCCAGATAACGGGGGTTCGACCAAGCCCTCAGCAGGGTCCGGCCGGGGTTTTCGCCAACTGCCCAGGTCATCGCTACAGCCACCAAAACCCCCGCTATCAGCCAACCGAATCCCCGTAGGCTCGGCTTCGACGGAATCTCGAAGACCCGGTTGCTGAAGATGAGGAACGCCCCGATCAGAGCGGGCAGTAGCATCGTACTGGGCAGATGCAGCGTCCAGGCCCCTCCCTCGCCGACGACCGCCTCCGACTGCTTGTGCTGGAGCACGAAGTCCAACGTTTCGCGCAAGCCGAAGACCCCCAAGCTGAACACGACCGTGGCGCCCAGGAAGAGCGCCGACGTCGTAAGCTCTCGGGCCGGGCTCGGCTGTGCTTTTTGGGGAGACGGCGTCAGGCAGAGCCAAGCTCCGCAAAACCACAAGGCCGCCGTCACGATCACCGGGAGATGGCCCAGGAAATGCGACGCGTAGAGGGTCGTCTCCCACAGACTCAGCTTTCCGCCTTCATGGACGACGGTGAAAATCGGCAGGAAGGTCCCGTGGTATCCGCTGAGGTAGAGGTACGAAGAGATATAGACGAAAAGCGGTGGCAACCAGAGCCATGCTGCTCCGGGGCGCTTCATCGACGCGCCGCAGAAGTGGCGACGCCGCCGCCCGCTCGGCGCCACGCTTCAAGCCCGGCAGCCACTCCGCGGACCACACGGCCGAGAGAGTGAAAATAGAGTTTCAAGCCGACCCGGCCACGAATCAGCCAGGCTGTCAAATCTTTGATCCGGGAAAGGGTCACCACGGCGGTCACCTTGAGCACGGAGGGCGGCTGACGAGCTTGACTCCTCAAGGCGAAGTAGAGGGTTGATTTCATCACGGTGGTCCAATTCATGTCGAATCGGTTTTTGCGGTGAGGGCCCGCCGCGATCAGGTGTCGAATGACGGCTCGCGGACAGTGCGAGATCTGCCAACCCGCCTGGATCAGGCTGAAACACACACTGGCTTCATCATGATAGTACTCGTAGCTCTCGTCGAAGCCTCCGATTCCCTCCAGGGCGGATCTCCGGAAGGCGCAGTTCGTCCCCTGGACAGTGTTGAACCACTCGCCTCCCGGATCGTTATGAGAGCCCGGCTCGGGCAGATCGGGCCGCACCAAGCCGTAGCGGTTGAGCAGACCGTTTTGAAAATCGGTTTCGCCGTCGTCTCGCACTACCCGACCCCCGACTCCTCCCACCCGTGGATCGGTGAAGCATCGGGACAACTCTCGCAGCCACTGGGGGGGAGCCTCGGAGTCATCGTCGAGAAAAGCGACCAGGTCTCCCCTGGCCCTTTGAAGACCGCAATTGCGCGAGGCCGAGATGTTCCTCTTCGCCGTCGAGAGCGTCCTCACCTCGGGGAAAGACTTGAGAACATCCTGGGTATGATCTTGGGACGGTCCGTTGACCACCAGGATCTCGAAGTCCGGGTGTTGGATGGTTCGCAGGTGGCGCAGGCAATTGGCCAACATCTCCGCCCGATTGTAGGTGCAGACGACGATCGAAAAACTTGCGGACGTCATGGGCGGGCCCGGGTCTGCCCTGTGCTGATGGCAGCCAGGAAATCGTCCCTTCGCTACTCCTCGACTCGGTAGAGATGGGTCTTGGTGCGCAGAAAAAAGGCCCGGCCTGCCACCGCCGGGGAGGCCATGAACCCCGAATCCAGTTGGTTGGAAGCGAGGACTTCGAGCCGGTCCCCCGGGCGAATCACCGTGGTCAAGCCCTCCTCGCTGAAAAAGTGGATTCTGCCTTCGGCAAAAACCATGGAAGCCGAATAGCTTCCGGGAATGCGCCCTTTCCAGAGTTCGCGCCCCGAAAGAAAGTCGATCGAAGAAACCACACCGTCGTTGCTGACCATGTAGACGCGACCGTCGACCAAGACGGGGGACGAACGCAGGGGCACGCTGCGGCCGTACCTCCAAACCACTTTGCTCTCCGTGACATCGCCTCGGCCATCGACTCGAATTCCCAACATTTCGGCCGAGCTTCCGACGTAACCCGTGTTGATGGCGACGATTCCCCGGGAGTAGAGCGTTCGGGCCGCCGAGGAGTGCCCCCCGTGACGGACCCGCCACAGCTCGCGACCCGTTCGGGGGTCGTAGCTGTAGACTGCCTTGGCGCTGGGGCTGATCAGCTGCTCTCGTCCTTGAAACTCGATCACCAGGGGAGTGTTGTAGGCTTTTCGAAAGTCTCCGCTCATCTTCGGGCGTCCGTCCTCCTCCAAGTCGCCGTAATCAGCCGAGCGGAAAGCCACCCAGCGGTTCTCGCCGCTGACTTTGTGGAGGGCCACCGCGTACTGCACGTCGGCCCCGTCCATATGGAGAATCAGCAAATCCTGCCAAAGCAGCGGGGAAGAGGCGGGTCCCCGCCAGTGGTCGCAGGGGAGATCCTGACGTTGCCAAATCACTTCAAAGGTTTCGGTGTCGAGGGCGGCGGTGCCGTAGCTCCCGAAATGAACATAAACTCTGCCCTCCTCGATGGTGGGAGAGGGTGTGGCGTAGCTGTTGACGCGATTGCCAAGCGGCCTGGGTTTGGCGATTTCAAAGAGACGCCGGTCGAGCAGGATCTCGCCGGTTGCCCGATCGAGACAGAGGACGGAGAGTTGGCGTCCGTCTTCCGTCGCCGTGGTCAGCCAGACCTGATCGCCGTAGACCACCGGTGAGGACCAGGCGCGGCCGTGGATGGCTGTCTTCCATTTGATGTTCTCGCCTTCGCTCCAGGTGAGGGGCAAAGCGCTCACCTCGGCGGTGCCATCCCGGCGGGGTCCACGGTACTCCGGCCAATTCGAGGAGTCCTGAAAAGCGGCGGTCAGGATTGAGACGGCGAGGAGTGAGGCGGTCCGTGAGAAGAGGTTCAAGACTTCCGGCTCCTGGCAATGGGAATGGCGCGCTTGGCACTGTCCCGATTTCCGATTCGACCCCGTCCCCGATCCCGATCGGTAAAGACGGTCGACTCAACGACCCACGCACCCGCTGACCTACGAATAGGCCGGGATCCCGGTGATACTCTGTCCGAGGATCAGGGTGTGGATATCGTGGGTGCCCTCATAGGTGATCACCGACTCCAGGTTGCACATGTGGCGAAACACCGGATAGTCGGACAGGATGCCGTTGGCGCCCAGGATGTCGCGGGCAGTGCGGGCCGTTTCCAAGGCCATGGCGACGTTGTTGCGCTTGGCCATCGAGACTTGGTCGAATTTGGCCTTCCCTTCCTCCTTGAGTCTTCCCAGCCGGTGACAGAGCAATTGGGCCTTGGTGATTTCGGTGAGCATATGGGCCAGCTTGTTCTGGACCAACTGATGCGAGGCGATGGGGCGGTCCTTGAACTGCTTTCGTTCCAGCGACCATTTCAGCGCGGAATCGTAGGTCGCCATGGCGCTGCCCACCGCCCCCCAGGCAATGCCGTAACGAGCCTGAGTCAGGCACATCAGTGCGTTCTTGAGTCCCTCGGTCCCGGGCAGAAGGTGGCAGGAAGGGATGCGGCAGGAGTCGAAAATCAACTCGGAGGTGATCGAGGCCCGCAGCGAGAGCTTGTTGTGGTAATCCTTCACCTCGAATCCGGGCGTCTCCCGTTCCACCAGAAACCCCCGCACCTTGTCGTCCTCGCACTTGGCCCAAACCACGGCCACGTCGGAAATCGAGCCGTTGGTAATCCAGGCTTTGCTACCGTGGATCACCCACTCGTCGCCGTCGCGCCGCGCCCGCGTCCGCATACCGCCGGGGTTGGACCCGGAATCGGGCTCGGTCAATCCGAAGCAGCCGATGGCTTCTCCCGACTGCAGTCGGGGCAACCACTTCTCTTTCTGTTCTTCGCTGCCAAAGGTGTGGATCGGGTACATGACCAAGGCGCCCTGGACCGAGACGAAACTGCGCAGACCACTGTCTCCCCGCTCCAGTTCTTGCATGATCAGTCCGTAGGAGACCTCATTCAAACCGGGGCAACCGTAGCCGTCCAGGTTGGCCCCCAGAAAACCCAGCTCGGCCATCGGACCGACCAGTTCGCTGGGGAAGGTGCCCGCCATGTAGTGATCCTCGATGATCGGAATCACCTCGTCCTCGACAAAGGAACGGACGGTGTCTCGGACGAGTCGCTCCTCGTCCGACAGCAGGTCGTCCAAGCCCAAGAAATCGACGCCTTGAAAAGCCATGCGGGGCAATATAGCACAGGCAGAAAGCGGCCTGAGCAGATGGAGGGAGGGTCTGCGAAAGGCCCCAATCGCTATGTTATAAACAGGGTGATGATCCTCGGTCTGACGGGTAAGAACGCTTCCGGAAAAGGCGAAGTTGCGAAGTATTTGAAGCAGAGGGGCTTCTATTACGAGTCGCTCTCGGATGTCCTCCGCCAAGAGCTCCGAAATGAGGGTCTCGAGGTATCCAGAGACAATCTGGTTGAAACGGGTCGCCGTCTTCGCGCGCTTCACGGCTACGGTTATCTGGCGGAAAGGGTGCTGAAGGGCCTTCAGCCCGATCGGAACTACGTGATCGATTCATTTCGCCACCCGGACGAAGTCGAGGTGTTTCGGCAGGCGCCCGTGTTTCGCCTGCTGGCAATCATCGCCGATCCGCAAAGTCGCTTCTCGCGAATTCGCGCGCGGGCCCGTGAGTCCGATCCTGCGACGCTTCAGGGGTTTCTCGATCTGGAGAGCCGAGAAGCCTCGAGCCAGGATGGCGAGGGTCAGCAACTCGACGCCACGGAGGCGTTGGCCGACTTTCGAGTGGAGAACGACGGAAGCCTGGCACAGCTGGGGGAAAAAATCGGCCAGGTGCTCCGAGAATTGAACTGGAATATGGAGCGGCCCGACTGGGACGAGTATTTCATGAAGATCGCCAAAGTTGCTTCACTGCGCAGCAATTGCGTGAAGCGCAAGGTCGCAGCCATCATCGTCCGCGACAAGCGAGTCATTTCCACCGGATACAACGGCACTCCGCGCGGCACCCGCAACTGCTATGAAGGAGGGTGTCCCCGCTGTAACAACTTGGCGGAAAGCGGCACCAAGCTGGAAGAGTGTCTTTGTTCGCACGGCGAGGAGAATGCGATCACTCAGGCGGCCTATCACGGGGTGAGCGTTCGTGAAGGAACTCTCTACACAACCTTCGCCCCCTGTCTGATGTGCACCAAAATGATCATCAACGCGGGTATCAGGGAGGTAGTGTACAATCTGGATTACCCGCTGAACGAAACCTCTTTCCGACTTCTGCGGGAGGCTGATGTTGAATGCCGGCAACACCGGATCGAGTGAGCTTCCCAGTTCGCGTCAGGAGTCCTTGAGGTGGAACTTCGGCGATGAAATGTTGTCCAAGTTCGAGAGGGATTGGTTCGCCGCGGCACGCCCGCCTTGGTAAAACCCACTGCAAACGGATCAATCGCACACGGAACGACCGGCGACCGAAATGCTGCAGCTCTTCTCACTTTTCTTCTTCTCGATGGCGTCGGCCGGCTTCATTCTCTTCATGGTTCGCTATCCCCGCGGATCGGATGTCCGGCTCTGGGGCATTCGTGTCAGTTATCTCTTCGGATTCATAGGAGTGGTCTTTCTGAGGCTGTCCCACGGCCACTTCACGGAGGCCGCCCTCTTGACCATCTCTTCGCTCATCGTCTCCTTGATCGCTTTTGAAGTAGCCAGTCGGTTCCTGGAGCAGGGGTAGAGCGGAGGGAAACGCCGTTTTCCCTCGGGGTTTCCCCCGATCTCATTTCGCATCCGCACGTCTCACCTCGCCTCTCGCGTTGCTGTCCGCTGAGCCGCTGCGGGCCGGCTCCGTCGGCCCAATGTCGAGCGGCCCAAGGGAAAAGCCAGGCAGGAGTGATGAGAAGTGTGATTCTGTCGGCCCGGCACCGCCACCTCATACTTCGCATCTCGCGAGGTTTCCTCGGCCCCTCGCGTTTTTCTTCTCGGTGCCGGGCCCTCCCTCTCCCCTGAAACGTCTCGTAGTAGATTAGACTCGCAAGCAAGTTGAAAGAGAACCAAGATCCTTCCAAGCCGCAGATGCGGTCGGCCGAAAACGAGCGTCGAGGAGCAAGCATCGAAGCGCAACAGATCCGCGGTTTCATCCTCCAGCCGGCTTATCGAATCGAGTGGGGCCGTCCTGTGATCCATCTTTACGGCCGCTTGGAGAACGGGGAATCGTTCCTGCTGCGGGACGATCGAACGGCGCCCCACTTCTACGTTCGACGCCGGGACTCGGAGCGAGCGCGCAGCCTGGGCGCCCGACGCCAACGGGAATCCCGCCGCCGAACCATGGAGGGCGAGCCCCTGGTGGAAGTGGTGGTCAAGACGCCGGGCGACGCGCCCCCGCTCAGAGGTCAGCTTTTT
>JBFGHF010000049.1:0-11490 GCA_041578355.1 Acidobacteriota bacterium | reverse complement strand
GATCCGCGACCTACTTCGTCGACGCTGGGGAGCGTGTCGAGATAGTAGGAGGGGAACTTGCCGGAGCCGGTCCTCCATCCGTAGTCAGCGCCTGGAATGACGTGCAATATCCGCACTGGCTTGAACCAGGGAAGTCCCAGGTCCCACTCCATGTCGGCTTCGAAGGTGAAGAGTTCGCCCGAGGCGTCGAAAGCGATATCGAAGGGATTGCGGAATCCCGCCGCCAGCTGTCGCCATTCGCTGAGGTCGGGCGAGAGCCTGTGAATGGTGCCCGCGGGAGCTCTGATTCTGTTGGCGTGGCCCCGCGGGTCCAGATAGCGGGGCAGCAACTGGTCTTCGCGCAAACCGCGTGACGGCGAATCCGGCGAGACTCGAACTTCCGGATACGCATGGTTCCCGAAGAGGACGTAGAGATGTCCGTCCGCACCCTCCAGAATCTGATGCGGGCCGTGCTCCTGAATGTCACCGTCGGAAAGGGCGATCAGCTGCACCTCTTCGGCCCGGTCGTCCCGATCGCGGTCGAGCAGCCGGTAGAGCCCCGGACCGTCGGGTCCCTCGGCGTGGACCAGCAGGTCGCCCGGACCCAGGTAGTGCATGCCGTGGGCCGTGTGAATCTGATTGGCGTACTCGAGGGTCTTCTCGAAGACTCCGTCTCCGTCTCCGTCCACAAGCAGGAACACTCCGGCTCGCTCGATGGCGAGGGCAGGCCGTCCCGCGGGATCGAACGTCATGTTGACTACCGATCCCACCAATTGGCTGGAAGCGACACGCTCCACCTCGAACCCCTCCAGGGTCTCGAAACGCCCCTGGAGGACTTCCACGGGGACGGGCGCGGTGGAGCACGCGGAAAGGAGAACTGCAGCGACAATCAAGACGGCTAAGCTGTATTTCATGGTTCGCTCACCAACTAAACAAGGGTGAGGGCCGATTTGCAAGTGCGCTTCTTCTTCGACTTGCCCCGGCCATTCAGGATTGAAGCTTGGTCAATGCCGCCAGCCATTGCTGCCAATAGGGTGCCAAGACCCATTTCAAGAGCACGTCGAGTAGGAGCAGCCCCAGAGCGAGCGCCAGATAGCGCCTTGTCTTTTCCCAGTTCGTCTCGACAACTCCGACGCGATCCAGACTCAGAGACGAGAGGACCGTGGCGGCGATGATGAACGCGACCACCCGGACCACGGCCCAGGGGTGCCAGCCGATCAGCCAGATCAGGGGATCGCCGTTGGACTCCACCAGTAGGCTGCCCACGTAGAACGACATGTAGTTCATCAATACCGAACCCATCACCAGCCCTAGAAAGCCGGCGCTGAGTGCCGTGGCGGCTGCGAAGACCAGGAAGTGCAGGATGTGCTGGGGCAGGAACTGGCGAATGTCCCCCTCCGGACCTTGACCCGTGGCGATCCAGGTGAACATCTCCAGTCGATAGGACTCGGCAAGGAGGATTCGAGGTTCCGCGTAGGCGGGGAGCTTCCAGCTGAGCAGAATCATCACCGCCGTCGTGACCAGGGCCCAAAGCAGGCTGACTCCGACAACCCTGGACCAGGGTCCGCGTCGCAATAAGTGGAGAAACAGCGGAAAGAAGACAGCCGCTTGCACCAAGGGAAGCAGCCAGCGGCCCAGGAAGAGCCCGAGAAGGATGGCGATCGGCGTCGTGATCAAGAGGTAGAGGACCGCCCGAAAAGTGCCGGAGAAATCAAGCGTTCCGGTTTTCCCGCCAGTTGCGTTCATGCGGACAACAGTTTCTCACAGGGGGTCTTCCGAGACCCGATCCCGAGCGGCCTGTTTGACCTCGCCGGGAACATCGCATCCCCCTCTCAAAAACTCGGGATCGGAATCGGAATCGGGATCGCGAAGTCCCTCCTGACTCCCGCTAGCCTCCGATGAGATATGCCGCCGACAGCCCCACCTGGGCCACCAAGACCAAGAGATACATGTGTTTCCAGCTGGGGTGGTTTTCCGAGTCGGGGGTGTTGAAGAACCCTTCCGGCGTCGCGATCAGCAGCCTCGTGATGTAGAGGCCCCAAAGCGGCAGAAGGACGCCCAAGGCGGCCAGAAGCCAGGGACTGCCCGTGAGAGTGCCCCCATGGACGCCCGGCAGGATCGCCAAGAAAGGGAGTACCAGAAATGGAGAAATCATCCAGATCGAGCGTTTCACTCCGTAGATCACCGGAAGGGTCCGGCAGCCCCCCGCCCGGTCGCCCGCAATATCGGCGAAATCCTTGGTTGTGACCGCCCCCAGGAAAAAGGCCCCGAAGATCCCGCCGATCCACCAGGGCTCCGGTTGCAGCACGCTTTTGACCGTCGACCAGCCGCAGACCACCAGCAGCGTTCCGCGCGGGATGGCGATCGTGATGTTGGCCCAGACGCCACGGCTCTTGGTCCGCAACGGCGGGGCCGAGTAGATGAAAGTCAAAACGGTCGCCAGCGCGACTATGAGAAAACACTGCAGGTTGATCCAATAGGACAGGGCCAGCGAAAGAACCAAGAATAGGAGACTCACTCCCCAGGCTTGCCCGACACCCAACTCCCCCGAGGGAAGCATCCGGTGTGGCTTGTTGATGCGGTCGACTTCCAGGTCGTAGATCTGATTGATGCCGTTGGAATAGGCGTTGAGGCCCGCGGCAACGACAGCCCCCGCGACAATTCGAAAGATGATCCCGGCGCTTGAATCGCTCCAATCGGAAGCCCACTTGGGTTCCGCCCCCAACGCCATAAACGCCCCCGCCACCATTCCCATGGCGGGGACCAGCAGCGTGAAGGGACGAATGAACTTCCAGTAGGGCTTCACGGGCAGGATGATACTTTAAGTCCTTGGCTCTTCGTCCTTCGTCGGCCGTTTCATCAATTCAGCAACGGAATCCTCTGAGAGCATGGTCCTCCATGACTCCGCCCCACTTCGAACATCCCGTCTCTCACATCTCACTTCGTCGCTCGCTCGTTCCAACATCGCCGCCTTTCGGACTGGAACCAGCGCCGACGGACGAACGATCGAACGGCGGGATGCGATGTTCGATGTTCGATTCCGCTGAAAAAGTCGCGAAGTGCGGGAACGCCGGCATCCTTGCCGGCATCTGGGCGCCCCGCCGCGCCCGGCCTGGCCGGGCGTTGCCGCCTGGAAGGCGGCGTTCCCGTGCTGCGAGGATCCCCCAGCCCCCCTTTTTCGGTGCACTTCGAATTTCCGATGTTTGATCTTCCCGGGTATCAAAGACGCTTACGGGCTAATCAAAGTGCTTCAATTGCGGCCAGATCTGCTCGAGGGGGATCTTCAGCCCGCGCGCCAGCCAGATGGGCTGGCCGTCTTCGTAGGGCATGCAGTAACGACAGTCGGTCGTACCCACTTGTTCCACTTCGCGAAATGCTTGGAGATGATCTTCTCTGGAGTCACCCACGATGATCAGGACCTCGCCAGAGTACCCCCGCGGACCCCAAAGCCAGTAGTTGTTGTGTCCGCTGGCGGCCTTGGGGAGTCCACGCTCCCGTCCCAAGAGATCGATGGCGCCCGCCTCGCCGTAGTTGAAGACGAAGAAAGAGGCGATTTGCCGGTCCTGCGGCGACAGCTCCTCGTAAATGCGCGTCAATTCGTCGATCAGCTCGGACCAGCCGTGCATGTCGGCGAAGTGCTGAGGGAGCTCGCGAAGTTCCTTTCGTTCTGCCGTCGAGGGTGCGACTCCCAGGGTCTGGGAGTACGCGATGTAGGTTTCGACCGGGAGAATGGGTAGGGCGAGAGGCGCCATTACGGCTCCTCCCAGCAGCAGGATCGCCAGCAGGGCGGCGCCCAGGACTCGTCCTCCTCGTCGCCCCACGAAACCGCCGATCAGGACCGCGCCCGCCGCGAAGAGCGGGGTGTAGGCAGGCGCCAGATAGCCCGAGCGGCTGCTGCCGCTGAGCACCAGGATCAGAAAGACTACCGCATAGACTAAGCCCAGGATGCGAAACCGGCTGCCGCGGCCCGCCAGAAGAAAGTAGAGTCCGGCCAGCCAGACGGGCAGGTTGAGGGGATGCATGACCCGGACTTGACCCGCCAAGAACTGAATCGGGCTGACCGAGATCATCTTGTTGCCGGTGGCGTTGCGGATGAACTCGATGGTGGGCCAACCGTGCGCCACCTGCCAGATCAGATGGGGAAGAAAAAGCAGCACAGCGACCGCCCCCCCGATCCAGGGCCAGGGGGTGCGGAGAGAGCGTCGCAAAGGGGTGACCAGCAGGCCGATCAGAATCCCGAAACCGAGCCAGAGGACACTGATCTTGTTGAGCAGCCCGAGGCCGAGCAGGAATCCCAGCGCCACCCAAAGCCGGGGCCGATCCTCCTGGATGATTCGGATCAGCAGCGCCGCCGCACCGGTCCAGATGAGAAGGTCGTAGGAGTTCATCGAGTAATAGCCGCCCGCGCCCAGATAGATCGGCGCAATCAAGGCGGCGGTCATGGCCAGGGCCTGCGCGTAGCGTCCCCCGCCCAGCCGTGCCGCCATCCAACCGGTGAGCACGATGCTGGCCGCGCCCGCCAATGCCGGCCAGAAGCGAATCGCCATCACCGAATCGCCCAGCAGTCCGCGGCCCAGCCAGAGCAGGAAGATCGAAAGCGGCGGGTGATCCACGTACCCCCAGTCGAGATGCTCCGAGCAGGCCAGGTAGTAGAACTCGTCGCGGAAATAGCCGTACCCCTCACCGATCAGAAGGTGAAGAAGGAGCTTGGCGGCGGCGAAAGCGAACAGGAGTGTCCAGGCGATGCGTTGAGCGGAGGCTGTGACCACATCGGTGAGAGTAGGAGCTAACGCGGCTCGCTGCAAGCCCGTCACCCTGCGCTCAGCGGTAAAACTCAATTGTCACCGGGCGGGCGATCGCTCACGTTGGGGCGAGGGGCCAGGATGACAGGCAAGATGCCTGTCTTCCGGTTGCTTGTGTCGCAGCCCGAGGAAAACAGGCTTCCAGCCTGTCGAAAGCCCCCTGAAAGAGAGCTACCCGGCGTTCGCGATATCACAGGACAAGCCAGGCCAGTCCACCCGCCACACACGCACCGAAAAGCGTGCTGTAGAGATTGAGGACTTCGTCCGACAGGGGGAAGTCGTAATCGAACCATGCCGCCAGGAACGATTCGTAGAAAGCGCCGGCCCATCCCGCCAGGGTGATGACCGCCAAGCCCCAGAGCGGTAGCCAGCCGGTCAAAACCGCTACGGAAGCAACGATTCCGGCCCCCACAACTCCTGCCAACGAACCCTCGAGCGAGACGGCTCCTTGGGTCCCCACGGGCACCATGCGGAAGGTCTTCAAGCTGAAGGGGCTCCGCCCCAGCCATTGGCCGATTTCGGTCGAGACGGTATCGAATGCGGCGGTGGCCACACTGCCGGCGAAGGCCGCCGCCAAAAGCGGACCCGGATTCCAGAGATAGAAAACGGCCATGACAAGGGGGACGCAGCCGTTGGCCAGTACGCTGGCCAATCCGCGTGTTCCCGAGTGGGCCTCGGCCACTCCCAGCTTTTTCTTGCGCCGCCAGCCCAATCGGGTGGTGATGCTACCCAGAACCAGGAAGGTGAAGATCACCAGGTATCCCCCCAGGCCCGTCGCCGTAAAAACCAGTGTCCCCCCCAGCAATGCCATGACACAGGCCTTGAGCGAAAGCCATCTCAACAGCAGGGTCGCTATGGCCACGCCGCTGTTGACGGCCAGCGCCTGCCAGAGGGGCTCGGCGTATTGGGGGACCAGCGAAGGTGCTGCGAAGAGCAGACCCAGGACTACCGTGCCGGTCCAACAGAGGGCCAGGTTGTCGTCGATCACGGGAGGCAGCGATTCGGCGACTCCGCTGGCCAGTGCGGTGATCATGGCGAAGCCGAGCAGCACCGGCGCCGGCTGGGCGGCCGAGGCTCCATTCCAGAGCATCAGGATCCAACAAGCCAACCCGCCGAACAGCAGAAAGGCGAGCAGACCGGCTTCGCTTTTCTCGCTGTTGTAGGGTAGTTTTCGCTTGCCGAAGCGACGGCCGATGATATTCGACAGCGAATCCCCGACAGCCAATACGGCCCAGATTCCGGCAGCGATGTAGATACGGTCGCGGAAAATGATCAGCAGCGCCAACACCGAGAGTGCGTAGTAGAGTTTCCCGGGAGAGAAGCCGCGTAGGGCTTCGTCCGCGCGGGTGGTCACCCGGATCAGCCGGGGAGAAAAAACCAGGGCATGAACCACTGCCAACAGGGCGAGGGCGATGATCGCTCCATAGGGAAGATAGGGCAAAAGGAAGGCGAAGCCGAGCGGGGCGAGATGCTCGAGCTGACGGCGGTCTTCTAGGCCAGCCCGCTTTGTTTCATCCATTGAGCTGTGCTTTCCAAACCTGCGTCGATCGATCGCGGCTCGTAGCCGATTCTCGAGCCTGCCAAAGCAGAAGTGAACTCCCAGTCGTTGAGAAAAAAGTCGGCAGTGGAAGGAATAACCAGGGGCGGGAATCCACCGATTCGGGAAGCCAGGTCCTCCAGGTAGGCGCTTGTCTTGAAGAGCATCCCCGGCATCCCGACGGGTATGATCGTCGACCGCGAAGCGCGGCGAAATCGATAGCACAGCTGGCGGAGACTGCAATTCTCACCGCCCAGAACGAACTCCTCTCCGGGCTCTGCCTGCAGCGTGCGAACCAGGCCTTGGGCCACGTCCTCCACGTAGACGAAGTTCCAAGTGGGCCGTCCATAGAGCGGGAGGGGCGCCATGTGCAACATCAGCCAGCGCTGGAAAAGACGCGCCATGATGTTGCCCTCGGTTAAGGGGCCGGGCCCGTAGATCACGGCCGGAAAGACCACATTCAGGGGGATTTCCTTCTTCCATTTTTGGACGGCGCGGTAGGCATGGTACTTGGTGCTGTCGTAACCGTGAAAGAAGCTGCTTCGCTGCGGGATCGCGGATTCGTCGTGGGGACGGCCCGAACTGGGCCCGAAGATGGTGAAAGAGGAGACGTAGATGAAACGCTTGACCTGCGCCTCCAACGACGCCTGGAGGACGTTCTCGAGGCCGGCGATATTGGTGTCTTCAAACGGTCCGGGGCGAGATTGGACCAGGGCGGCCAGATGGAAAACGACCTCGGCATCCTGAAAGGGCTTGCGTAGGGTATTCCCACGCCGGATGTCGTGGCCGCGCGTCCTGGAGACCGAAACGACTTCGTCTCCCCGCTCCTCGAGCAGCCTGACCAAATGGCTTCCCAGGAAGCCGGTGGCGCCTGTTACGACGATCTTCATTGAGATTCACCACAGAGAGCACAGCGCACGAAGAATTACGATGCTGCTCCCACAAAAAAAGACTCTGTGCTCTCTGTGTACTCCGTGGTGAAGAACCCTACCTCTCGATCGTCCAGGGCTTGCCGTCGATCTCCGCCGGAATCTCGACACCGAAGAGCCGATAGAGAGTCGGAGCGACGTCCAGTATGCTCCGTTGCGGCTCGGCAATGGGGCGGTTCGAGACCAGGAAACCCGAGGTGTCGCTGATGTCCGAGGCGCAGTGGTCGCCACTCCATTTTTTGAGATTGGCCACGATGATGTTCTGGGGTACCGCTCCCAGCGAAGTTTGCCACGAAGTTCGGTAACCGGTCCGGAAGGAAAGCTGGATGTCTCCGGCGTGGTCCACTTCGCCGCCCTCGTAGATGTCTTCCTTGAAGTACGCGTTCTGCAACACCAGTTCGCCGGTGTCGGGATCTTCGTACTGAACGATCTGTGACCGGATGGCGTCGACCACCTCCCGGTATTCCGCACCCTGCTCAACGATTCCCTCCGCCTCACGGCCTTTCAGATTGATGTAGATCTGTCCCAGGCCCAAAGCGTAGGCCTTGGTCCGGCTCCAGTCGACGTTCTCGAAAAAGCTCCCGCCGCTGAACATCAGGTCGAGCTTGCGCATGTCATCGTCGCTGTCCATGTTTTCGAGAGCCATGAACCCGTTTCGGACCAGCCAGGTGTTGGTGTTGAACTCCTTCCGCCAGGTATGGAACCCGTGATCCGAAAGCACCAGCAGGACGTCGTTCTCTCCCAACCGCTTGCGAACTTCTCCCACGATCGAATCCATCTTCTGGTACACGCGCTGGATGGCATCCCCGTATCGGACCGCCAGTTCCTCTTCGTAGCGGGGGTGCTCGGGATCGATCAGACGGTAAAACATATGGGCGACGCTGTCGGTGGCGGTGAAAACGGTCGTGTAGAGCGAAGCCTCGCCCTTTTCCAACTCGCCCAGAAGGGTTTCCTCGAGCGTGCTCATGTTGCGGAAGAGATCTTCCAGAAAGATCCCTTCATCGATCTGTTCTTCGTTCAGTCCCCAGGTCTCGTGAACCCATCCCAGGGTCTTGAAGAGGCCGATTCGGTCGGCCAACTGGCCCGAATAGTCGGCGGGAGCGGTGAACGCCATCGGTGGAGAATGGGGATCGAAACCGATGGGCATCAGATAGAGGCGGATTTCGGGGAAGGTTTCCAGGACGTAGAAACGGCTGATTCCCTTCACCGAAACGAAAGCGCCGATGGGAAACTCGAAGGAGAACCAGTCGCTCCATTTTCCCTCGCTGACGGTCTGGGTCTGGCCCTGCACCCGAATCGTGACCGCCGTCGATTCCGGGTTGAGCTCGACCTCAGCGGGGATCTCGATTCTCGAGAAGTCCGTCTTGCGCGGATCGACTGGACCGTCCAGGCTGAAGGACGCTCGGTTGTCTTGCAGGTCGAGCCTGACCTGGCGGCCTCCGAACTCGGTGTCGTTCTGATCCCACTGCGAAAGATCGGTGGCCAGGTAGAAGTAGGTCCCCCAGGTTCCCCGCACGTCGGGAAGACTGAGGCCGGAAAAAGTCTTGCCGTGGAGAAGCTCTTGCGGCGGGAATTCCAACGGCATTCTCAGGTTGAGCGTGGAGATGCCGGCTTCGTCGAGGCCTTTCCAGAAAGTCTTTCCGAGGCGGTTGTTGCGCACCTCGGGAGGCTCGATCGGAATCGACGTGACTTCCCAACCGTAAAGATTGACCGGAGTGAATCGCGGCTTGCGGCGCGACACCAGTCCGATGTCGGGGAAATAGGTTTCGGGGTCGCGCTTGAGGAAGTCGAAGATGCCGTGCTTGCCCGGATTCAACCCCGTGGCGAAACTCGACCAGGCGACCGGAGACTCCGGCGGGTTGGTGCTCCCGAGAGTGCTCATGGTCCCCTCCTCGGAGAGCTCACGAATGTTGGGGAGGTCGTCGATCCAGCTCTGAACCAAGTCGGGATCGACTCCGTCAAAACCCAGGATGACGACTTTGAAATCGGTCGATTTGGGTGACGGCGAGGCGCATGCAGCGAGCAGCAGAATCAGTGTGGCGGCCAATGTTCTCATGTCGCTGGGTGATTATACAGGGGTTTGCAGGTTCCCAGGTTTCCGTCGTCTTCCCGGCCGCCTGCGGAAGACACTGCGGAATCGACGGACTTGTATAATCGATCAATGCTAGCGTTCTTCCTGCTGCTCGTGATGCCGCCCCCTCAGGCCGAGGTGAGATTCGTGGACGTGGCCCGGCAAGCGGGGCTCGACTTTCAGCATGTCAGCGGGAATCCGGAAAAGCCTTACATTCTGGAGACCATCGGCGGCGGGGTGACCTGGATCGACTATGACAAGGACGGCTGGCCCGACCTCTATCTGGTCAACGGAGGTCGTTGGGACGAGCTGCAGGAAAACCGGAGCACCGCTGCCAACGCGCTCTTCCGAAACAACCGCGACGGAACCTTCACGGAGGTCACCCGGCAGGCTCGAGTCGGAGACCGTTCTTGGGGAATGGGGGCGGTGGCGGCAGACTTCGACAACGACGGTTGGACCGATCTCTTCCTGTCCAATTACGGACCCAATGTGCTCTACCGCAACCGGGGAGACGGCAGCTTCGAAGACGTAACTGAGACGGCCGACGTGGCCGGGAAGGATTGGACCTCCAACGTCGCAGTGGCCGATTACGACGGAGACGGCTTGCTCGACATCTACGTCGTGAACTACGTGGAGTTCGATCACCTGCAAGCACCGAATCCGACCTGCCAGTACCGGGGAATGACGGTCCATTGCGGTCCAGCCGGGATGAAGGCGGCCCCGGACGAGCTCTACCGGAATCTGGGCAAGGGCCGGTTCAGCCGCGTCGCCCTGAGTCCCGCCGAAGCCGCCTACGGCTTGGGCGCCGCCTGGGCGGATTTCGACAACGACGGAGATCCAGATCTATTCGTGGCCAACGATTCCACTCCCAACTTCTTCTACGAGAACCAGGGCGAGGGACGCCTGGTGGAAATCGGTCTCCTTTCGGGCCTGGCCTACAACGAGGACGGGAAGGCCCAGGCCGGGATGGGGGTCGCCACGGGCGACTACGACCATGACGGATTGCTGGATCTCTACGTCACTCACTTCTCCGACGACTACAACACCCTCTACCGAAATCGTGGAGGGCTGATCTTTCAAGACGTCACCTATCGGGCGGAGCTGGCGTTCCCGACCTGGCAAAAACTGGCCTGGGGCACCTTTTTCCTGGATGTGGATCACGACGGTTGGGAAGACCTCTTCGTCGCCAACGGCCACATCTATCCTCAGGTGGACGATGTCGAGATCGGGACGGCGTTTCGGCAGAGCAACCAGCTTTTCCGCAATCGAGCCAACGGCAGCTTCCAGGAATGGAAGATCGCCAGCCTCGACGAAGCTTGGTCGAGCCGGGGGGCCGCCCACTGCGATTACGACAACGACGGAGATCTCGATATCGCCGTCAACAACCTCGACGCCGCGCCCACGTTGCTTCGCAACGAGCTTTCCGGAAACCGCCACTGGGTGAGCCTGCTTCTCGAAGGAGACCCCTCCAACCTGAGCGCCGTGGGGACGCGGGTCGCAGTCAACGCGGCCTCCACCCGCCAGATCCGGGAAGTGCAAGCCGGGGGGAGCTATCAGGCGGGAAACGACCTGCGGATTCATTTCGGCGTGGGCGCCGACCGCCGGATCGCCCGGATCGAAGTGCGTTGGCCGGACGGTCGGAAGCAGAACTTCGAAGATGTGGAAGCCGATCGTCACTATCGACTGAAGCAGGGCGGCCGGCTCGAGCAGCAGCCCTCGGTGCAGGGACTCGAGCCCGGCGGCAAGGCCGGAAATCATATAATGAGCACGGATTCGGATCGCTGATGGGGCGGTCCCCGGGGGGGATGAGGAGTTTGACGATGGCCTTTGCACTTCGATTTGCCACGATCCTGTTGGCACTGATGGCGACGTCTCTCACCGGCTTTGCCCAGAACCGCCGACAGGAAGAGCGCGACGCCGCGAAGTACTTCGCCAAATGGCTCAACGAGGATGTCGTATACCTCATCTCCGACGAGGAACGCGAAGTCTTCGAAAAGCTGACCACCGACGAAGAGAGGGAACGGTTCATCGAGCAGTTTTGGCAGAGCCGCGATACCGACCTGACCACGGCGGTCAACGAGTACCGGGAAGAGCATTATCGCCGCATCGCCCACGTCAACCGGTACTTCGGCAGCGGGATTCCCGGCTGGAAGACCGACCGGGGTCGGATCT
>JBFGHF010000048.1:0-11497 GCA_041578355.1 Acidobacteriota bacterium | reverse complement strand
GGCGGCGGGGCTCATGGCGCGCCCCCCGCACGTGGGCCGCACCTACCCCTTCGAAGAAGCCCCCCAAGCCCTCCGTTATCTGCAGAGCGGCGCGAGTGTTGGGAAGGTCGTCTTGTCGGTCTGACGCGTTTCGCCTGATTCGGGAGTCTGAAACGGCGGGTGCTCCCGAAGCCTCCTTAACTCCCCGCTGAGACTTTATAATGTTGTCGATTCCATGACTTCGGTTCGCCCCCCCATTGCACCCCGCAAGCCTCGCCGCAGGACGGTCCACGGCGTCCGGCTCGTCGACGCTTACGCTTGGCTTCGGCACAGGGATTCACCCGCCGCCATGGGTTATTTGAAGGCTGAGAACGACTACACGCGGGCGGTGATGAAGAATACGGAATCTCTCCGCAAACGCCTTTACGGGGAAATGGTGGGGCGCATCAAGGAGACCGATTCCACGGTTCCGGCTCGAAAAGACAACTTCTTCTATTACTCCCGCACCGAGAAAGGCAAACAGTATCCCATCTACTGCCGAAAGAAGGACAGTCTGGAAGCCGACGAGCAGATCCTGCTCGACGCGAACCAATTGGCAGCCGGGCACGATTACTTCCGCTTGGGCGCCTTCGCTCTGAGTCCCGACCATTCGCTGCTCGCCTATTCAGTCAACTTCGACGGCTCGGAGGACTTCCTCCTCACGGTCAAGGATCTGAGCACCGACGAGCTCCTCTCCGACAGGATCCCGGGCACTTCTTATTCTGTGGAGTGGGCCAACGACAACCGGACGTTCTTCTACACCCGGCTCAACCCTGCGCATCGTCCTTTCCAGCTCTGCCGGCACACCACCGGAGATCCCGCCGAGAAAGACGCGCTGGTTTATCACGAAGAGGACGAGGCCTTCTATCTCACCATCTCGCGTACCCTGAGCGAGAGGTTTCTGCTGCTCGAATCAGAAAGCAACTCCTCGAGCGAGACCCGTTACCTGGAAACAGACAAGCCCGAAGGAGCCTTCCGTCTCATCCAGCCTCGCCGACCCGGCGTTGAGTACTCGGTCGAACATCGGGGCGATGAATTCTTCATCGTCACAAACGACCAGGCGCCCAATTTCCGGCTGCTGAGGACTCCCGTCAGCAAGCCGACCGCGGAGAATTGGCGGTAAGTCATTCCAGCTCGAGCGACCGTCAAGCTGGACGGGATCGTCCTTTTCGAGAATCACCTGGTCCTCAACGAGCGGCGCAACGGGATGCTCCAGGTCCGCATCCACTGTCTGGAGAGCGGTGAAACCCATCGGGTTCGATTCGACGAGCCGGTCTACAGCCTCTACCCCGGCAACAACTTCGAGTTCAATACTCCTGTCGTCCGGCTCCATTACACCTCGCTGGTCACACCCTGGTCGGTTTACGACTACCACATGGACAAGCGCGAACTGCAGCTCAAGAAACAGGTCGAGGTAAAAGGAGGATACGACCCCTCTCGATACCGTTGCCGGAGAATCTACGCGAGGGCACCCGACGGCTCGCGGGTACCGATTTCCATCCTGCACCGCCACGATCACAAGCTCGACGGCACAGGACCCGTCTTGCTTTACGGTTACGGCTCTTACGGGGCGAGCTGCGAACCCACTTTCAACTCGAACCGTCTGAGTTGGGTCGACCGAGGCGGCGCCTATGCGATCGCACATGTCCGAGGCGGCGAGGAACGGGGGCGCTCCTGGTACGAGGACGGCAAGCTGCTCCACAAGAAAAACACCTTTTCGGACTTCATCGCTTGCGCCGAGGAGCTGATCGCCCGCGGCTTCACCCATCCGCGCAGAATGGCCATCCAAGGCGCCAGCGCCGGGGGGCTGTTGGTCGGAGCCGTCATCAACCAGCGTCCCGAGTTGTTTCAGGCGGCCGTGGCCAACGTGCCCTTCGTCGACGTGATCAACACCATGCTCGACCCTTCGATCCCTCTCACCGTGATCGAATACGAGGAATGGGGCGATCCCAACAAGGCCGCCTACTTCGAGTACATGCGCTCCTACTCTCCTTACGAAAACGTCCGCGCGCAGCCTTATCCACACCTGCTGGTGACGGCCGGCCTCAACGATCCCAGAGTGCAGTACTGGGAACCCGCCAAATGGGTGGCCAAGCTGCGAGCCAAGAAAACAGACGACAGGCTGTTGTTGCTGAAAACCAACATGGGAGCGGGCCACGGCGGGGCCTCGGGCCGCTACGAGCGCCTCAAAGAGATTGCGTTCGAGTACGCCTTCCTGTTGCGATGTCTGGGGATGTCGCAATGAAAGAATTGGATCCGGTCGGCCGGCTTCTGCTGATCGTGGCGGGAAGCATTAGCGTGGGAGTCGGAGTCGCCGGGATCTTTCTGCCACTGCTTCCGACAACGCCGTTTCTGCTTCTGGCTGCCGCCTGCTACGTGCGCAGCTCGCCGCGGCTCTACAAATGGCTGCTCGAGAATCGCTGGACCGGGCAGTACATCCGGGATTATCGAGAGGGCCGCGGAATGCCGCGAAGAGCCAAGGCCGTTTCGATTCTGGTTCTGTGGGCGACTCTGGCCCTCTCTGCCTACCTGGTCGCGCAGCCTTTGGTCCGGGTAGCCCTCGCCGCAGTCGCAATCGGCGTCCCGATCCTGATCCTACGGCTTCCGACTTCGGATCGCTAAGTCCCGCATCGCTCTTCGACCCGATTCCGATGCCGAGTAGTCGGTTCTTGGGCAGGGACCCGAGACCGATTCCGATTCCGATTCCGAGCCGTAGCGTATGGGCCGCCCCGCCCCGAGATGCTCGGGATCGGGTCTCGGGTTTCGGGTTCGGGTTTCGGAAAGTCCCGCCGATGGCCGCTCGCGTTGTTCCGACTTCGAACTTGTCGCCGGCAACCCGAGTTTTTGAAGCGTCAACGCCCGAACGGGGAGGTGCGAGATGAGAGATGAGAAGTTTGATGGGATCCTGCGAGACACGATTCCGATTCCGATTCCGACCCACAGACCCACGGACCCACAGACCTACCGCAGCAGGAATCCTTCCGCCAGCGGGTCCTCGGGATCGATCAGGAATTGATGGCGGCCGGTGATCGAGGCGGATCCCGAAACCTCGGGTATCACGCCGTCACGGCCGTGGAATGTGCACAGCTCGGCGATCCGCACCTCGAAACGGGTCCCGATCAGGCTCTCGATGGTTATCGATTCCCCCACCGGAAGTTTCCCGACCGAGTGCAGCAGGGCGGCGCGGGCGCTGACCCCGGTGCCGGTGGGCGAGCGATCCAACTCGCCTTGAGCGAACACACAGACCTGCCGGCTATGCACGCCGTCTTTTCCGCCGGGTCCGACGAATATCGTACCGTAGAGAAAGTCCAGGTCCGGGTCTCCAGCGGGGTGGCGGATTGCGACTTCGCTCTCCACGGCTCTCTTGATTTGCTCGCCCGACTCGATGATGGATCGGAAGCTCCCGGGAAGCAGCTCCAAACCGATCTGGGCGGCCTCGACGAATGCATAAAAGGCGCCCCCGAAGGCCACGCTGTATTTCACTCGGCCCACCGACCCCAGATGCACCTCGGAGTCCTCGTGGAGAACGAAGGACGGGACGTTCCGGAAGGAAACGGAAGCCACCCTCGCTCCCCTGTAGCGAGCTTTTGCGACTACCCGGCCGGCCGGCGTATCGAGGCGGATTGTTTCGCCTTCGCCGCCCGTTTCCAGCAAGCCGCACTCGAGCGCGACTTTGACGAAGGCGATGACGCCATGGCCGCACATCGTGCTGAAGCCCTCGTTGTGAAGGAAAAGGAGACCCACATGACCGTCCTCGGTGACCGGGGCGGTGGGGATGCAGCCGTACATGTCGGCATGGCCCCGCGGCTCCCACATCAGCGCGCGGCGGATGTGATCCAAGTGGCGGCCGGCATAGCGCCGCTTTTCCAGCATGGTGTCGCCGGGAATATCTCCGAGTCCGCCGGTGATCACCCGCAACGGTTCACCCGCGGCATGCGCATCGATGGAGTTGATGGCTCGCCAGTGGCGAGGCGACTGCCAGGAACGGTCTTTTCCGGTCGGGGCCGAAGCGTCAACCTGACCGGCAGGTCTTTCTCCAGGCATCGTCTCTAGGTCTGAAGGGGGGCGCCGAGCTCGACGCCCCGCGGAACAATCAGGCGAGGTGCGGGATGCGCAGAACCTGCCCCGGATAGATCTTGTCGGGATGGGTCAGCATGGGCTTGTTGGCCTCGAAGATGACCGGGTACTTCATGGCGTTGCCGTAGTGCTTCTTGGCGATCTTGGAAAGTGTGTCACCGCTGACCACGGTGTGGAAGACGGCTTCAGGTTCCGGGCTGACGACCTCGATACGGTCGTCGACCTGGGCGACGCCCTGGGTGTTGCCCACCACCAGAATCACCTTTTCCCGCTCGCTCTGACTTTCGGTGCGGCCGTGTACGGTGGCCACCCCATCCTGGTAGCCGATACTCAGATCTTCGATCTCGAGCTTGTTGGCGTGAACCTTCTGAACCAGCGCTTCGGCGGCGGCCTTTTCTTCCTTCTCTTTGGCGGCTGCAGCTTCAGCGGCGCGCTTCTCGGCTCCCCAGCTCAGGCCCAGCTTCTCACCGGCATCTCGAACAAAATCAAATAGTCCCATCGTGTCACTCCTCTGAACTTAAAAAAATGCGAATTTCCCGTGCTGAGCTTTTCATCATATAACAGGCTCAGCCACCCGAGCGGAGTCCTCAGCCCGCCCTGTGCTTCTCTTAGCAAACCCGCTGCCAGAAACGTCCAGGTCGCCGAGGCGTCGCCTTTTTGACGGAGCAGTGTCAAAAACCAAGCGCTATGCTGAGAGAAGCCCTGGATCAACCACCCTTCCCGAAATGACAGCTAAACCATTCCCTCACAGCCGCTTAGGTCATTTCGCTCCGGTCCGGCCCGCGACCCCGTTCGGTGGCACTCGATTTGCTTACTCGTAGGTGCGTCGAGAATTAGCGGCGCGGGTTCAGAGGAGTCCTGGGGATGAAGAGTTGGGGAGTCAACAGATTCACGGTAATCTTTACCGTCCTGACATGGGTGGTTTCGGCCGCCAGTCTGGGCGGAGGCCCCGCTGTCCGTTCTCTCGATTCCATCGACGCAAGCGACCGGATTTCTCCGCTCCTGCTTCAGGAAGTGGAATTCGTCAAGGCCAGGCCGGCCTACGATTCCGAGATTCCCCTCATCGTCCAACTGAAGCCGGAAGCCTATCCGGAAGATCTAAGCTCCGACGATCCGGGCGCCCTTCCCTCGATCCGCGGATATGCTACACGGCTTCGGGCCTCGGAGATCACGGATCTACTGGAATGGGCGGCTACCGACTATGTGACAGTCGATGCCGTGATCCGCTCTTCTTCCTTCAATGTCGCAAATCCAAACCTCGAAACGATAGGCGCCGATAAGATCCAGGCGGCGAGTATTGTCTACGACGGGCCTTTTCCGGTCGTGGCTCCGGGCAACACCGGAGGAGGGGTGACCATTGCTGTTTTCGACTCCGGAATCGACTCGCTCAGCCCCGACTTGATCGGTCGCGTCGTCGAGAAGGTCGACTTCTCTTCGGGCAAGCTGAAAACCGGTTTTTACCACGTCCACGATAATCACGGACACGGCACCCACGTGGCCGGCATCATGGCCGGCAGCGGCCAGCTCTCGTTCGGCTCTTACAAAGGAGTGGCTCCGGGGGCAAATCTGGTCAGCGTCAAGGTTCTCGATGACTCCGGCTCGGGTCTGACCAGCAACCTCATCAAGGCGATCGACTGGGTGGTCGCGAACAAGCACACCTACAACATACGCGTGGCCAACCTCTCGCTGGGGCATCCGCCCACAGAGTCCTACACCCAGGATCCTCTGTGCCAAGCGGTTGACGGGCTCTTGGAGGCGGGAATCGTCACCGTGGTCTCGGCCGGCAACATGGGCCAGGCCTCCGGCCAGTCCAGATTGTTCGGCGCCGTGGGCAGCCCGGGCACTCATCCCGGAGTCATAACCGTCGGAGCGGTCAACACCGGCAACACCGCCACCCATCTGGACGACCTGGAAACGACCTACGGAAGTCGTGGACCGACCTACATCGACGGCAACTTCAAACCGGACCTTTCCGGCCCGGCCAACCGGATCGTCTCTTTGGCGGTGGCAGGCAGCACCCTGGCAGTGCAATACCCCCAGCTGCTGGTGGGCAATTATCATATCGAGCTGAGCGGTTCGAGCATGGCCACGGCTTCGGTCAGCGGGACGGCCGCCCTCATCCTCAAAGCCAACCCCGACCTGACTCCTCGGCTCGTCAAGCTCATCCTCATGCTGACGGCCGTCAGGATGGACGGCGCTCATGCCTTGGCACAGGGCAACGGCCTGGTCAACGCCTACACCGCCGTTCAGTTGGGTGAGGCGATCGATGTCCAACAGCGGCAGGTCAACGGGTCTGTTACGCCCTATTGGTTCCTGGGCAACGGAGAGCAGATCTGGGCAGGCGGTGCAGTCGCCGTGGGCACACGGATCGCCTATACCAACTTGGTCTCCGGAGATGTCTTTATCTGGGGCGAGAATGTCGATTGGAGCAGTTACCTGAGCTGGTCCGAATACTCTTCCGGCCCCTCTTGGACGGACGGCCTCCTCGGTCCCGACAGCGTGATCTGGGGCGCCAACCCCTCCGTGAGCGAGTCGGTCCTCTGGTCGGACAGCTCACTTTGGGCGTCCAGCACCATCTGGGGTGACAGCACGATTTGGGGAGACGCGATCATCTGGACGAACACCGCTTTGGCTGCGGATTCGGTCTTTTGGACAAACAGCACGATTTGGGGAGACGCCGTGATCTGGTCGGACCGCACAACCGGCGACCCCTGAGAACAGCGGCGACCGCATTTGAAGCGGCGCCCCGAAAACGGAAGCAGAGAGAGGAAAATGGCAAATCACAACACTTCGCCCTTGCAAAGTTCTTCGTCAACGACGAATCAGGTGGAGACACATCCCGAGCGATCCGGCGCCGGAAGGCAACTGATGCGCGGCACGGAGGCCGGATTGAGTCGCCGAGAGGCGACCGTGCGTCGATTGGATCTGCTCTGGATGGGGTTGCGCGGCGGCATCTGACGCTCAAGCATGCCTGCCCCCTTCTCGCTCCGCCGCACCGAGCGACAGGTCGGAGCGCATCACATCGGCCACCTCGTTCGGGAAATCCCCTCACTTTCCCTTGCCGGCTCTTTCAAACAGCCAAATCGGGGGTCGTAGCTCAACCGCACCCAGTCCGCAGACAGCCCGCTACGGCTCTTGAGCACTCCCACTTCCAGGTCGATCTCGGTGGACTTGCCGTCAAGCCGCCCGCCGCCCTGGCTCTGCAGCCCCAGGATCAGGTCCGCTTCATCACTGACTTCCACCGGAAAGTCTTCCAGCGTCAAGCGTCTTGCCGCTGGCGTTTGGTGCTCGCCATCCGTGAGGCCCGAGGAAGCACCCGCTGGTCGACCCTGGTCTGGAGCCAACGAAGCCACAAAAGGGCAGCCCAGTTCCACCGCCAAGCCCTTCAGCCAACGCGCTCCCGGCAAACTGTGCTTGTTCGGTCCCGGATGACGAGCGATCTGGTCCAGGGGATCGATCAGCACGGCGCCCAAATCACGCTCTTCGCGCAGCGTGTGCAGGTGGCGGTCCAAGTCGCTGAGAGTCCAAGCAGGCCGGTAAACGAGTTGGATACGATCCTGCCACTCGGTGAGCATGGCGCGAGCCTCTTCGAGAATTGCCGAGTCGCCCGCCGATTTGGAGGCTCCCATCAGCGCATCCTGTACCTGAGCGGTGGTCCAGGGATTGGGGGTGTTCGCCGTGAGCAGGCTCAGAAGCCTGTGGTAGAGCTGGATCTCGGACTCTTTGAACGAGCAAAAGAGGATCAGATCGTCGGCATTTGGCAGCCAGTGAACCATCAGGTTGAGCAACAAGGACGTTCGGCCGTGGCCGCTCCTTCCTCCAACGGCGGTCAGCTCTCCGGGGCAGAATCGGATTCCGCGTTCGTCAAGCGACGGCCAACCGGTTGCTCGGATCGGCCCTCGAGAACGGCTCTCGAGATCGAGCCTCTCGACCGAGAATTGGGGAGGCGCATCTTGATCGAGTCCCGGAGCAGGAAGTTGGGGAACGGGAGCCTGGAAAGGACCTTCCTCGGTTCGCTGCTCCAGGTTGGCTCCCAATGAAGTGGGTAGGGAGCGCAAAAAACCTTGCGCGATCCGACTGCCGATCTCCTCGGCCGCCTCGAAAATCGTCCCCAGGGCGGAAGCGGGCACGGGTGGCGGGGAGGCCTCTGCCAACTCGGAGTGACCCGCTGGGGAGTCTTCGCGTCCACCTCTCCAGGATGTGATCGCCTCACCCAGGCGTGGCCAGAAACTGTCCACTCGAGTCTCCGGGCTTGTCGGAGCGATCACCACTTCGCACTGCTTGAGAATCTGCAGCAATTCATCAAACCCCTGCGCCTGCAAAAACTCCGCCGGGCCCATCGCCTTCTCCCGGTCCTCCGCCATCAAGCGCGAATCCACGACGAAGACCGGAAAGCTGACCGTCTCCAGCAGTTTCAAATTCCGTGTGCTCGGGTTGGCGGCCGAGCCGTAGGTCTGTGGATCGTATCGGGAGAGGATCGTCAGTGTTCCGTCCTCGGCCAAGACCCTTTCCAGGATCTCCACCTGCTCGGCTGTCAGGGTGCCGACAGCCGCAATCGGAAAAGGGTCCTCCAGGCCGGCGCATCCCAGTTGGAGCGCTTGGAGTGGGTCGTCGAGCAGCAGCAAATCCCGCCGCTCCAGTTCGAGCGCCTCGTGCAAGAGGAAAGGAGTCCTTTGGGCTCCGATCGAATCCCGATTGAAAAGGACGTCGCCCGCCGGTGCTTGCTTGGTGAGAATGGGATTGGTCGTATTCCATGCCGCCAAGTTGACTGTGCGGCCGCTCAGATCCTTCCAGGGGCAGACCAGCCGACCCGCCCAACGCGGTTCGAAGAAACCGGCCTCCTGCAATTGAGAGAGGTCCTGGCCGGTTCGCTTGAGAAAGTGAAAGATGTCCTCGGGAGTGGAATAAAGACCGGGTGAAAGCCGATCGAGGCCGTCTTCGGAAACCAGAAAACGCCGAGCGATGTCGCGCTTCAGAGTCTCGCCCGCAGCCGCCTCGAAAAGTGATCGGGACACCGCCATGAAAACACGAAGCAGCGCCGAGCGGTTCTCCAATTGTTCGTGAAGCTGAAAATCCCGAGTGGTCCAGTGTTCTCCCCAGAGGGCCAGCTTGCTGGGGTCGACACCCGCCATCACAGCCAGAGCTTGGGTGGCTTCGACCCAACTCAAGCCCCGGCTTCTTTGCAAGAACTGTACCGGGCCTCCACCCCCGCACCCCATGAAGCAAATCCAGTCGAGCCGGGCGGGATCGATCGAAAACTCCTCGGGTTCGCTTCCTTTGTGGATCGGGCAACAGGCCTGGAGGAAACGACCATCCTCGCGTTTTCGGGAAAGCTCTCCGAAGACGAGGTTGACGTCCAGATGGGGCAGGCTCTCTACGTCCAGGACCTCCCACGGTTTGCGCAGTCGCGGCGTGAGGCTGTTACGCACCCTTTCGCTGGCAGCTGATGCTCGCATCTTCAAGCTTCCTTATCGGACGATCAAACGGTCCATCATCCCCATTCTAGTCGCTGGGGCTGAAAGGAGCTGTAACCGGAATTGCGAAAGTTCGAGGGTCGAAAGTCCCGAGGTGCTGGCTGTTGAACGAAACGGAGTCATCGGGAAGTCGAGCACGACCCCAGCTTCTCGAGGCCCTTCCGATAGAACGAATCGAAATCCTCTTCCAACTCCGCGTTCACGCCGCGGCAACCTTGCGCCACCTGTCGCGCCCAATGGAAGTATTCGAGCTTGCGGGCCGAATCCCAGCCCACCGGCGGGGCCTCGACGATCGATTGGAGGTTGCTGGCCAAATCGGCCAGTTTGATCATCTTGGCGCGAGGCGTTTTCTGGGGAGCGGTCTCGATCTGGAGGCGCTTTCTCACCTTCTTGGGCAGCGACTTGTCGTCACTCACCTGGCTGACGATGCGCGCCACATCCGTGCCGAAAGCCTCCGACAATTCCTCGGGGGTCGTCGGCGTATCTTCCAGGACATCGTGCAGCAAGCCGGCCACGAGCAGCGTCAGGTCCCGGCCTTCGGTGGCTTCGGCAAGCCTGGCCGCAACGTCGGCCAAGTGGTTGACGTAGGGCAATCCTTCGGCATCCTTGCGCTTGTGCAGGGCATGCTTGAGCGTGGCGAAGCGCAGGGCTCGAGTGAGAGTCGTGAGAGGGGATTCGGACATTTGAATTCGAATCGATTTCGAGCGGCGCTGTAGCCAGGGAAGCCCCAGCACCGCTCGGCATCGGAATCGGGTTCGGAATCGCGTTCGCGGAGCTTATTTCCCTGCCATAGACCGGGCGGCCGCAAGGATCACCGCTGGATCCAAACGAATCCGATAGTCCGGATTCACGTAGGAGTGTTCGACAACTCCCTCTTTGCTGATGAGGAAAACACCCGGCACCGGCAGCAAGTGGTGCTCCTCGCCGGAAGCCTCCTCGAGGTCGATCCCATATCCCTTGTAGGCCGCCAGAGTCTTGTCGTCCACTTGGAAGGCGAGTCCGAAAGCGCGAGACGCCGCCATTGTGGAGTCCGACACCAACTGGTAGGTGAGGCTGTTTTTTTCCACCGTCCCGGAGAGCTTCTCCGGTCGGTCGGCACTCGCGGCGATGATCTGAAAACCGAGTTCTTGAAGGTCTTTTTCAATTGTGCGCAGTTGGCCCAACTGCCTGTTGCAGTAGGGTCACCATCCGCCCCGGTAGAAGATCAGCAGTGTGGGTTTTTGACTCACCGCCTGCTTGAGGCTGAGGTCCTTTCCTTCGAGCGTTCTGAAATTGACGTCGGGCACGGTCGAGCCGGAGAGGATCGGACAGATCTGGTCCGGCGAGGCCGCCGCACCCTTTTCGGAATGGCCGAAGCCCCAACCCCACAAGGAACCGGCCAACAGTAGAATCGTGAGGATTCGGGATCTTGAAGACGCCATGTAACCTCCTTCGATAGAACCCGATCACCTTAACACATTGTTTTACGATTCCGACCCCGATTCCGATTCCGATTTTACGATCTCCGTCCGAGTCGGCGAGACCAAACGGTAGCGAATGCCTCGCCATTCGATCTCGCGCTGAAAACTCGAGCGAAGCAACGCCAGCAAGGAAGCCATCGAGGCCAGTGGTCCCCAGAAGAAGTAAGCTCGGCGATGGTGGAGGATTTCCCCCGCCCTCTCGGGGAAAGCCCCGACCACGGCGTCCAGCCGCAGCCAGGCTTTGAGGCATCCGAGAATGTATATCGTGGCGATCAGGACAAGCATCGCCGAAATGGAACCCATACCCAGACCGCCGCCCGACGACGCCAGCAAAGCCAGGAAAAGACCTCCCCAGAGGGCGCCCACGTTCAGCGACTGACCGACGAATGAGAGCGCCCAGAGTCGGGGATGATAAACGCGGGTGATCGCCATCTGTCGAAAGCTCCAATCCAGGAACTCGCGCAGCGT
>JBFGHF010000047.1:0-11619 GCA_041578355.1 Acidobacteriota bacterium | reverse complement strand
TGCGCAAGAGCCCCGCCTTCACCATCTCGGCGGTCCTCACCCTGGGCCTTTGCATCGGAGCCAACACCGCCATCCTCAGTTTGGTCGACGCGGTCTTGCTGCGGCCGCTCCCCTACCCCCAGCCCGAACGCCTGATGACGCTGGTCGCCCACTTCCAGACGCCCCGCGGGGAGGGGCTGCAACAGGGCCACAGTGGCCGGTCCTGGGAGACGTTTCGAGACCAGGCCGATTTCGTCGAGCGGGCGGTCTTCTCGACCACCAGCGGCGGGGTCAACCTGTTGGTGGGCAAGAGCCCGCGCCACGTTCAGCTGCAGCGGGTGGGAAGCGGCTTTTTCCGGGTGTTGGGAATCGACCCTCTGGTGGGCCGGGGGTTCACCCAGCAGGAAGACCAACCCGGCGGCCCGGCCGCTGCCGTCGTCAGCCACACGCTGGCGGCCAGCCTCCAGTCCGATCCCCGCGCCGCCCTGGGGCAGACGCTTCTGGTTCGGGGCGTTCCGCACCCCGTGGTGGGCGTGATGCCGCCGGGGTTCAAGACCGCTCAACCGGCCGACATCTGGACGCCGCTGCGCGCCCATGCCGAAGGCGAGGGAGGAGGCATCAACTACCAGATCCTGGTGCGTGTCCCCGCCGACGCCAACCTCGAGCAGATCGATTCCAGGATAGCCGCAGTCGGGTCGACCATTGCTCAGGACATGCCCATTTCGGAGGACACCGTGGTCCGTTTTCGGCTGGTGCCTCTGCAGGAGAGCATCACCGACCACCTCTACGAGCCGCTGAGCGTGCTTTGGGGCGCCGTGGCTCTGGTGCTTCTCATCGGTTGCGTCAACATCGCCGGACTGCTTTTGGCGCGCAACGGTTGGCGGGCCCGAGAGACCGCCATCCGGTCCTGCTTGGGGGGAGGGCGTGCGGCCGTCATCCGGCAAATGCTGACGGAGAGCTTGGTTCTTTCACTCATGGGGGGCGTCCTGGGTGTTTTTCTGGGCTATTGGGGCAAATCGGCCCTGCAAACCCTGATGGAGCGCGACTTCTTCATCTGGCAGGCGGTGAGCCTCGACACCCGCGTATTGGCCGTCAGCGCCTTGGTCGCCATCCTAACCAGCATCCTTTTCGGTCTGGCTCCGGCCCTGCAAGCGAGCAGGCTGGATGTGGTTCCCGCGCTCTCGCTGGGAGGCAGCCGAGGAGTCTCGGGGGGAAGCGGCAACCGGGTGCAGCGGGCCTTGGTGGTCGGAGAGATCGCACTGGGAATGGTTCTATTGGTTGCCGCCGGGCTGCTCATCCGAACCATCGCTGAGATTCACGGACTGCAACCCGGCTTCGATCCGTCCCATGTCGTTTCGGCTCGTGTCTCGCTCAATGAAGAACGCTATTCGAATCCAGCGAGCGTACAGCAGTTCTTCAACGCGGTGACTCAGGAACTGGCGAGGCGCCCCGGGATCGAATCAGCCTCGGCGGGCCTGTCACTCCCCTACGAACGCCCGCTCAACATGGGATTCCAGCGACTGGGCAGCGCAGACATCGAGAACGACCAGAGCCAGCTGACGACGCTCTATTACGTAACCCCCGGCTATTTCGAGACTCTCGGCATCTCCCTGCAACAGGGTCGTTCCATCGAGGATTCCGACGGCGCCGACACACTTGCCGTGGCCGTGGTCAACCGCCGCTTTGTGGAGCGTTTCTACCCCGAGACTGAAGCGTTGGGTAAGGACCTTCTGCTCAGTGGCAAGTCTCGCCGCATCGTGGGGATTGTCGGGGACGTGCAACATCGATTGAGTTGGGGACAGAGCAGCGCCGTTTCACTGGGCAGTCAACCGGGCGTCTACCTACCGGTCTCGCAGATCTCGGAAGGGTTTCTGCGCGTGGTGCACAACTGGTTTTCGCCCGCCATCGTCGCCCGCAGCCCCAAACCCGGGCTCGAGGTGGTGGAGGATTTGAAATCGGCCGTGGGGTCGATCGACGCCAACCTTCCGCTCTTCGCGGTCCATCCCATGTCGGAGATCATGGGAGCCTCCTGGTCGCGCCAACGGGTGCAGGCGGTTCTGATGGGGTCGCTGGCTCTTCTGGCACTTCTGCTCTCGGCGGTGGGGCTCTACGGGCTGATCGCCAACTCGGTCGTCGAGCGGCGTCGCGAAATGGGGATCCGCATGGCCTTGGGGGCCACCGTTTGGAGAGCCGTCGGAAGCGTCACCCTCGGCGGGTTGCGGCTTGCACTGATCGGCATCATCATCGGGTCGGTTGCGGCCATGCTGGGGACCCCCCTGATCGAGCATCTGATCTGGGGCGTGAGTCCGACGGACCCTTGGACATTCCTCGGAGTGTCCACGGTCTTGCTGTTCACGGCTGCGGCCGCCAGTCTGCTCCCCTCGGCGCGACTGGCACGCCTCGACCCGGCGCGGACGCTCCGCGAGGAATGAGGGAGGTTACCGCTCGCTGCTAGCCGCTTGCGGGCTTGCGGCTTGCGCCCTTTGCCCGTCGGTGGTGCCGCGGCGAGCGGTCAGCGGTCAGCGGTCGACGGTCAGCGTCCTGCCGTCATCTGCCGGATGAGCTCGGCTCGTTGGTGAAGGCTCTTATCCGAGTCCAGGATGACACTCTTGGCATGGCCCATCTCATCGCGCAGAAAGGCTGCAGTCTCTTGCGCAGCGGCTTCGATCTCGGCACTGCTCTTCTTGCCGACTTCCGAGAAACAGGAAAAGACGATCTTGGCCTCGACGGGATCGAACTTCCAGAAGCCCGCGAGTTCCGTCCCAACCAGCACCGAGCGCAGGGCATAATGGCCCACCTCACCCAGAGGCGCCTTGTCGCTGCGGCCCCAGCGCGGCACCGCGAGACCGTGGAATTCGGGGTCCACCATGGCCGCCGGCCCGCCTTGGAAAGCCAAAAGATTGTCCTCGTTGGGCAACAGGGCCACCGTCGACGGTACTCCCGGTTCATCGAGTAGGGGACGACGCTCTTGCAGGATGAAGCAAATCTCCGCCATGTGCGGGACCGCGACCGGGAGCAGGTCGAGCTTCTCCAAGGCAGCTTTGGCATCCTTCTGGGGAATGCCGGCCCAGGCGGCAAAGGCCTTCATCGAAGCTACTCCCGCCGCACGGAAAAAAATTTCCGCCATTCGGACGTGCAACTCGGCCGGATCGTCGGGAACGGGATCGGCTTCGAAAGGGTTGGTTTTGGGCACCTGCCAGAGATAGCGCTCGCTGTCTAGCCGTCCGCCCTCCAGGGTCCTCTCCACCCGGCCCTCGAATTCGAGCCGGCGGAGCGCGGGAGGCAGAGTCGAGAAAACTCCCACTTTCTTTCCCCGGTCGCCCAGGCCGCGCACCACGTCCTCGGGCAGGGCTCGCCGCACGCCATCCGTGGGAAGCGGCCCGCTGGCCGACAGCAGGCCCACCACGGCGTTCCCGACCTCCTCCAACTCCCCGGGACGGATTCCGGCCCGCTCCTGATCGCGGTCGTCCCGTTGGCGGCGCAGCATGTCGGCGAAGCGCAGGCAGATCGTCCAGTCCCGCCTGGGAACCAAATAAATGCAGCCGCGAGTCGCCGTCGAGACTTTCAGCTCTCCCCGTTCGACTGCCGAATCCACCGCGGCCCGTCCGAGTCCGGGGATCCGAGCTCGCAAAGCCAGATAGACATCGACCCCGCCCAGGGTCCGGACATGGCCGGTGGTTTCGACCCGTCGTCCCACGTCTCTCGAGCCTCGGCCGTCGAGCCCTTGCGCCCTCACGGCCAGAGACCGGCGCGGGTGTGCGCGAGGGGTTTGGCGAAATGCTCGGGTTGGACGGTTAGTTTGCGTTCGATGGCGGCCCGGAGCCGCGCGCGTTAGCAAGCGGCACTCCAGATAATCGGTCCGGGGGCGCCGGTTTAAGGGGTGCCGCCCGCTGGCGACGCCCGCACCAAACTTCCACTCGGATTCCGCACAGCTTCGGCCGAGGAGAGCCGCACAGCTTTCCCGCCGCTTGCTCACGCGCGCGGCTCAGTGCAGCTTCGCCCCCCAGGCCCGTCGCGGCTCAGAGCAGCATTCGCCCCTAGCACAGCCTGAAAGGCCACAGACGCACGGACCCACAGACCCAGCAAAGCCACCCTTGCCACTCGAGGCTCAGCGACGTAACGTACCTAGCGCATGGCACCACCCGACGCATCTGACCTCCTCATCAACGATGACCTGGCCCCCACCAAACCCGAAGATCGCACCTGGAACCTCTGGCACATCGCTTCGCTGTGGGTGGGGATGAGCGTCTGCATTCCGACCTACATGCTGGCCGCCAGCATGGTGGGCAGCGGCATGAACTGGTGGCAGAGCTTGCTGGCCATTCTGCTGGGCAACGCAATCGTCCTGGTTCCGCTCGTCCTCAACGCCCATGCGGGGACGCGCTACGGGATTCCCTTTCCGGTGCTCATCCGGGCGCCCTTCGGGGTCCTGGGGGCGCACGTGCCTTCGATGTTGCGGACCCTGGTCGCCTGCGGCTGGTTCGGGATCCAGACCTGGATCGGGGGCACCGCCATCACGGCCATCCTCTCGATCCTGGCGCCGGGCTGGAGCGAACTGGGAGGCGGCTGGAGCCTGATGGGTTACGGACTGCCCGACTACGCGGGCTTCCTGATCTTCTGGCTGATCAATCTCTACTTCGTCTGGGCGGGGACCGAGTCGATCAAGATCCTCGAGACGCTGGCCGCCCCTTTTCTGATCCTGGTGGGGTTGCTCCTGCTCTTCTGGGCGATCTCGCAGGCAGGCGGGATCGGAGCCATCCTGAGCGAGTCGGACCGGCTGGTGACGTCCTCGTCTGGACAGCTTTCCTGGCCCCGCTTCCTGATGACGCTCTTCGTCCCCTGGCTGACGGCCATGGTGGGGTACTGGGCGACCCTTTCATTGAACATCCCCGACTTCACCCGCTACGCCAAGAGTCAGAAGGATCAGATGATGGGGCAGGCGATCGGTTTGCTCACGACGATGCCGCTTTTCGCCTTCATCGGAGTGGCGGTGACCACGGTGACTCTGATGCGCTACGGCGAAGCCATCTGGAACCCGGTGGAGCTGTTGGCCCGCTTGGTCGTCGAATACCGCAGCCCGCTTTTGGGAGTGATGGTGATGGCTGCGCTGGCCATCGCCACGCTGAGCACCAACATCGCCGCCAACGTGGTGGCTTCGGCCAACAGCTTCTCGAGCCTCTGGCCAGCCCGGATCGGTTTCCGCGCCGGGGGCCTGATCGCGGCGGTCATCGGCATCTTCATTCTTCCCTGGAAACTGCTCGAGCTCTATCAGACCTGGTTGATCGCCTACTCGGGGCTGCTGGGCGCCGTCACTGGCGTGATGATCTGCGATTACTTCGTGATCCGCGGCTGCCGGCTCCGGCTGGACGACCTTTACAAGATGGACGGCGTCTATTCCTATCAGAGCGGCGTCAATCCCAAAGCTCTGGTCGCCCTGGCGGCCGGGATCCTTCTGGCACTATCGGGGAAAGCCTTGTCCGGATTGGAGTTTTTGTTCGACGGCGCCTGGTTTTTCGCCACGGGGGCCTCTTTTGGCGTTTACTGGTTGCTGATGAGGAGAGGGGCTCCGCAGGACTGAACGGACTCTCCTCCCGGCGGGGAAGGGGGGAAGAGGGGAACTCGGGAACTCGAACACGGAATCGCCAACACGGATCACCGAGCACGGAAGCGGAAAGGTTCTCCGGACTGGGATTGCAGCCGGGAAACCGTAGCATCTACACTGCCACCCCATGCTCGAGTCGATTCCCATCATCCGGCGCGCCCAGCGGCATGGCGATCGAATCGCCATCGCGGATGCGGACGGCGAGCACAGCTTCGAGGACTTGCTCTCAGCCAGTCGCGCCGTCGCCGCTGAACTCCTCAAGAGCGGGAGGCGTCGAACGGAACAGGCAAAGGGACGCCGCGAACTCCGTGAGGCCAGGGTGGCGTTCATGTTCCCACCCGGCTTCGGATACGCTGCCGCGCAATGGGGGATCTGGCGCGCCGGAGGAATCGCCGTTCCGCTCTGCCTCTCTCATCCGGAGGCGGAGATCGACTTCGTGATCCGGGATACGTCGCCGGCAGCTCTGCTGGCCCATCCCGGCCACCGAGCCAAGTTGGAGAGCGTTGCGCGGCGACGCGAAGTGCCGCTGCTCGTCTCGGATCAAGCCAAACCACTAGGCCAGCCCGAGGACTCCGAGCTGCCCGAGGTGGACCTGAAACGCCGCGCCATGATCCTCTACACCAGCGGCACCACCAGCCGTCCCAAGGGCGTGGTTTTGACTCACCGCAACATCACAGCCCAAATCGAGTGCCTCATCGAGGCCTGGGGCTGGTCGGAGCAGGACCGCACCCTTCACGTCCTGCCGTTGCATCACACCCACGGCATCATCAACGTCCTGAGTTGCTCGCTGTGGGCGGGCGCCGCCTGCGAGATGCCCGGCTCCTTCGACGCCGAGCAGGCCTGGAACCGCCTCAGCGGAGGAAGAATCAGCTTGTTCATGGCGGTACCCACGATTTACATCCGCCTGATCGAGGCCTGGGAAAAATCCTCCGCCAGCCGACAACGAACTCTCTCGGCGGCCCTCGTGGAACTGCGTTTGATGGTTTCAGGCTCGGCGGCACTCCCGGTGAACGTCTTCAAGAAATGGGAGGAGATCAGCGGCCACCGACTTCTGGAGCGCTACGGGATGACCGAGATCGGCATGGCCTTGTCCAACCCTCTCCGGGGGGAGCGGCGACCTGGCTTCGTCGGTCGACCGCTTCCGGGAGTCGAGGTCAGGCTGGTTGACGAGCAGGGCGCGCCGATCGACACAGAAGGCCGCAGCGGTGAAATTCAGGTTCGGGGACCGGGCGTCTTTGCCGAGTATTGGGGTCGGCCAACGGAAACACGCGAGGCTTTCGACGGCGACTGGTTCCGGACCGGCGACGTGGCACAGTTCGAAAACGGTTATTATCGAATCCTGGGCCGGTCGTCCGTCGACATCATCAAGTCGGGAGGATACAAGGTCTCGGCACTGGAGATCGAGCACGTCTTGCTCTCCCATCCCGGGATCGCCGAATGTGCAGTGGTGGGCGTCCAAGATGACGATTGGGGCGAGAGGGTGTGCACCGCTCTGGTTTGTCGGCCCGGCCAGACCCTGACATTGGAGGCGCTTCGCGACTGGACCAAGCAACGCTTGGCGGTCTACAAGATCCCCAGTCGACTCATCGTGGTGGAGGAGCTTCCCAGAAACGTCATGGGGAAAGTCACCAAGCGGATGGTGCGGGAGATGTTCGAGGCAATGCTGGAAGAATGAGGCGTCCGGTGGATCGATCGAGCAAAGCGATCTCGTACCCGGGGTTCCGCTGCGCTTCACCCCGGGCTAGAATTGGGCCTGCCCTTCGGGCAGCATTCTTCTCTTTCGGCGGAAGCTTTGTTTCCGTACCCCAGGCAACTTCGGAGAACCAGGAATGAAACTTTACGATCTTTCTCAACCCCTCAACCAGGAGGCGCCTTTCTGGCCCTATTACCCACCCTTCGAAGTCAAGTACATCAAGCGCAAAGCCGAGCACGGCGTCAACGCCCAGTACATCCAGACGTCCAATCACATGGGCACCCATCTGGACGCTCCGCGCCATTTCGTGACCAACGGCATGACGATCGACCAGATCCCGCTGGAATGGCTCTACGGCGACGGGGTGATCGTCGACCTCAGCGATCTTGGAGACCTTGACGTTTACACGCCGAAGATGATCGAAGAGCGGGTGGAGGTCAGGCAGGGAGACCTGCTCTTCTTGCACACCGGCTGGCATCGCTATGCGCAGTTCGGCGCGCAACCGGACGAAGAGCGGTACATCCATCTCCACCCCGGAGCCCATCCCGATCTGGTCCCCTGGCTGCTGGCGAAGAAGATCAAGATCTGGGGGGTGGACTGCATCTCCACCGACCACCCGATGAACCTTCCCATCGGGCGGTTCTTGGGCAAGGGAATGCACGGCCACTGCGACAAGGTGCGGGCCCTTTGCGAAGAGAAGTTCGGCGCCGACGGCGTGGCCGCGCTCTTTCCCGACAGCGCCTACCAGCTGACCCACAACGCGCTCTTTCCCCACAACTGCATGCACATCGAGAATCTGGGCGGCGACATCGACGCCACCGAGCTGCAGAACCGGCGGCTGACCCTGGGATGTTTTCCCTGGAAATTCAAGGGCGGCGAGGCGGCTTTCGCGCGTGTGGTGGCGTTCATGTAGGGCTGTGGGGCTGTAGGTCTGTGGGTCTGTGGGTCCGTGATGAATGCGAAAACATCGAACATCGAACATCAAACTTCGCATCTCGCCGTTCCATCGTTCGTCCGTCGGCAATTGGTCGAGTCCGGAAACGCCGATGTCTCAACGAGCGAGCGCCGAGGTGAGAGTTGAGAGATCCGATGTTCGAAGTGGGGGCGGAGTCAGTGAAGAACATCGCTGGTGTATTTATGGAACGGCCTACTAAGGAATAAAAGACCATCTTGACCCACCTCGCCGATCTCCCCGCTCATCGCCAACTCGACCTGATCCGGTCGCGCGAAGTGTCTCCGGTGGAATTGGCCGAAGCCTGCCTGGCCCGTGTCGAACAGCTCAACCCGAGAATCAACGCGGTCTGCACCCTTTCGCCCCGCGTCCTGGAAGATGCGCGGGAAGCGGAGCAGGCCCTTGCCAAGGGGGCTGCCAAACCTCTTCACGGTCTGCCGGTCGGCATCAAGGACGTCACCGAGACCGCCGGTCTGCTCACCACCTACGGCTCACCCCTCTTCCGGGACCATGTCCCCCCAAGGGACGCCCTGGTGGTGACGCGGCTCAGACAGGCGGGAGCGGTGGTGCTGGGCAAAACCAATACGCCCGAGTTTGCGGCCGGCGGACACACCTTCAACGAAATCTTCGGCGTGACCAGAAACCCTTGGAACACGGAGCTGAGCGCGGGCGGTTCGACCGGCGGAGGCGCGGCCGCTCTTGTCACAGGGATGATCTCACTCGCCCAAGGGACCGATTTGGGAGGGTCGCTCCGCATTCCCGCCTCGTTTTGCGGCGTGGCTGGACTTCGCCCCACCCTGGGGGTGGTTCCCACTTTTCCCACCGAATATGTTTGGGACACTTTGCAGGTCACGGGACCGATGGGCCGCACTGCAAGGGATTTGGGACTGATGCTGGAGGCCATCGCCGGCCCCAGCCCACACAACCCTCTGAGCCGGTCCTTGATCAGCCGCACATCCCTTAACCGCGATCTCCGCCTTGCTTACTGCCCCGATCTGGCGGGCATCGGTGTCGATCCCGAGATCGAGGCGATCTGTCGCAAGGCCGCATTCGAGCTGCGTCAGACCGGCACCGTGGTGGAAGAGATCGAAATGGACCTCGGGTCCTTTCGCTCCACGTTTCTCGCGCTTCGCGGTTTTTGGATGCTGGCTCATCAGCATGGAAGGCTCGATCGCTTGCAGGAATTCGGAGACAACCTGCGCGGCAACGTCGAAGCGGGCCTGCAGACCGACAGCGAGAGCCTGGCCGCCGCCGAGGTGGCGCGCAGCCGTCTGTGTCAGGAGCTCGCCCGGTTCTTCGAGAATTTCGACCATTTGATGACGCCTTGCATGGCCATTCCTCCTTTCCCGGTCAGTAAGAACTACCCATCTTCGATCGGCGACCGCGGAATGGATACATACGTCGATTGGATCGCTCCCACCTTCGTGCTGAGTCTGACCGGACTTCCCGTGGCCTCGATTCCGTGCGGACTGGACCAGCGCGGTTTGCCCGTAGGCCTACAGATCCTTGGAAATTCCTGCCGGGACAGGGATTTGCTCGATCTCGCGGACTTGGTCGAGAAAGCCAACCCAGTCGGCACCTGTCCCTTGCTCCAGGATCTCCGATTCTAATGGCACCCGGATTGCTTTCCTGACTGTACCCGACGGTCGGTCTCGTGCATCTCCGTCGCCGGAGGCCGATTCAGCCTGCTGATCTCCCACAGCGGATATCGCCGGAGAATCATCACGCTTGGCCGGGAAAGCTTGGGTACTGTGAGAGATGAAGACCAAAAAAGACCCTCCAATGACCATCCTGGTCGTCGACGACGAATCAGCCGTTCGATCTCTGACTCGGCGAGCCTTGGAGAGCGAGGGGTTCAATATTTTGACGGCTCCTGACGGCGAAACAGCCATTAGAAGAGTCTGTCTGGAAAATAGAGACGTAGATCTCGTTTTACTGGACGTGAGCATGCCCGATCTCAGCGGCCAACAGATCTTCGATCGACTCAAGGCTTGCGATCCCGATCTTAAGATCGTCGTCAGCAGCGGGCACGGGGAAGAAGAAGTCCTCGGACGCTTCGACGACCGGCAGCTGGATGGCTGCCTGCAGAAGCCCTACCGGATCAGTGAGCTGGTGGCGGCCGTCACCAGTGTGCTGCATAGCTGATCCGGCAAGGCTCGAACCTCGATCGTAGGGCGGTCGCCGCCTGGATCAGAGACTGACCGGGGGAGGGGGAGGCGTGGCTGTACCGGGGCCCCAAGACGATGCCTTGTCCGAGAACTCCCGAAAACGGTCGGAAACGTCTCCCAGCTTCCTCTCCATCTCGCGACTCACCTCTTGACCGGCGATCGCCTCGTGAAAATTGACGATCACGGCCGTGAGCGCGAAGGGATCCATCAGGGCGAATTTGGCGAAGAACCCGAGGGCCAGGGCCGCGCCGATTCCCGCTTGCATCATCGGACCCCCGAAGGCCAGAGCCGCCAAGGCAAGGGGCGCCGCCACGACGCCGACCAACACATAACTCATCAAGGCCAGCACCAGTCCCGACCCCAGTATGACCCGCCAGTTCTGCACGTACAGCACCAAGCCGTCGCGGGCGGTCGACCAGGGATTCGCCTGCGGATACAGCAACGAATAACTGAGGATGGCTTCGTCGACAAATCCCGCGCTGTAGTCGAGAACCCGCTGAACGACACTGCTCAGGCTGCCCTTGGCGGGGACGAAGCTGAGCAGCTTGAAAACGGAGCGGTTGAAGGCTTTGAGGACCACGTTGACCAAACGATCCACCCCGAAGAGGATGGAGATGCGCAGAAAGTGGCGGAAAACCAGATCCTTTCCGTAGGAGAGTTGATTGGTCCCCTCGGGAAGCGAACCCGAAACCAGCAGGCGGGTGATCACCGCGATATGGGCTGCTTTAAGCAAGTAGAGGATGTAGTTGCGGACCAACTTGGCCAAGACCGAGTAGGTCAGTCCGCCAAAGACCCAGGCCAACCAGGGAGGCCCGGGAATCCGCAAGTCCGTCCAGTTCGCGAAGAGGACGAGAATCCCGAAAAACCAAAGGACCGACAGGACCACGGCAAGGCCGTAAACGACCAGTCTCAACAGTACGAAAGGCAACGTCCGCTTGAGCAGGTCGAACGATTTGCCAAAGTGAAATTGCATCGACAACCCCTTCCCGGGCCGGTTCGAGGGTGTCTCCCTTGAAATCCCTCGCCCAGCCTGCTGTTTGTACTCAGATACGTTTGCCGAATGCGATTTGTTCAAGAAAGGGCGGGCCGGGGGCAGTGGGCGTAGCTGGGCCGAAACCTTAGTGAGGGGTCCGTTCGGGAGCATTCTGCAGCAAGCGCTGCAAACGGGGGTCGTTCAGCAACTCTCCGAAAGCGGGGTCTCCGGAAACCGTTCCGGCGTCCCTCA
>JBFGHF010000046.1:0-11938 GCA_041578355.1 Acidobacteriota bacterium | reverse complement strand
GATCTCAACTACGGCGATCTGGGAGGCGGGCGCAACAGCCAACAACTGATCGCTGCCTTCGGACGCACCGCGGGCACGAACATGACCGATCCGGCAGGCCAAGCCCGCTACGACAGCCTGCAGACACGTCTGCAACGGCGCTTTTCCGGGGGCCTCTCCATCGACGCCAGCTACACCTGGTCGAAGGCCATCGCCAGCGGCTACGAGGGAGACGACAGCGACAGCAGCCTCAAGATCGACATTCCGGAGCTGTTTCACCTCAACCGCCAGGTGTCGCGAATCGACCGCACCCACAACTTCCAGATCTCCAACATCTGGGAGTTGCCTTTCGGCCATGGCAGAAAGTACCTGGCCGACCGGGGCGCCCTCTCCCACGTCGTGGGAGGCTGGCAGGTCAACAACATCATCAGTTGGTTGAGCGGAACCCCCTTCGATCCAGGCGGGGACGGAAGCTCCAACTGCGGCTCCGGCTGCAGCCAGCGGGCCGACCTGGTGGGACCCATTCGCCGTCTGGGCGGTATCGGACCGGGAACCCCCTACTACGATCCCTCGTCCTTCGCCATCCCGGCCCCGGGCACGATCGGCACCGCGGGCTACGGAATTCTCCGTTCTCCTCCCAACTTCAACTGGGATCTCGGAGTTTTCCGGATCTTCAACATCACCGAGGATGTCAACCTGGAGTTCCGGGGTGAGTTCTTCAACTTCACCAATCATCCCAACTTCGGGCCCGGCAACAGTGCCTTCCGAGACGATGATGTCGACGACAACGGCTTCCTCGAGATCGACGAGGGCCGCGACGAACGGGTCATCCGTTTCGGCTTTCGCCTGAGATTCTAGAATCTCGGCGCATCGCCGCTTTTCGGAAAAGGGGCCGCTCCTTCTGCGAGCGGCCCTTTTTTTGTTTCTACACGCCGGACGGTGCCGCGACAACGCTTGGAACGCCGGCATCCTTGCCGGCATCCGGGCGCTCGCGCCCGGCGGGGCCGGGCGTTGCCGCCTGGAAGGCGGCGTTCCAAGTGCCACCCGGGAACAACGCAGGTTCGAAAAGCAGCCTTTTTCCACACCCTCCGACGCACACGGTTCAGTCGGTGGACGGTGGTCCGATGACCGACCCAGTTACTGGTGGCTCGTGCTAAAGTAGTGGGCGGATTCTGCATTGGTGCCTGCTGCAATCGGAGGTTTTTTGATGAAACCCAGGCTGTTGCTCTCTTGGCCGCTTTCGTTTCTTCTTTTGACCGGCCTCGCCGGTACCTCCGGTCAGGCGGCACAAAACCCCGAGAAGCAAGAGCAGCAAGAGGACCTTCGCCGCCTTCAGGAGGAATCGGCCGACTATTTCAGGAAGTGGCTTTCCGAGGACGTCGTCTACATCATCACCGACGAGGAGAGGGCCGTCTTTCAGGACCTCTCGACCAACGAAGAGCGCGAGCAGTTCATCGAGCAGTTCTGGCAGCGGCGCGACCCCGATCTTCGGACGGCCTACAACGAGTTCCGTGAGGAGCACTATCGACGCATCGCCTACGCCAACGAGAAGTTCGTCAGCGCACAGCCGGGCTGGAAGACGGACCGGGGCAAGATCTACATCATCCACGGCCCGCCCGATGAAGTGGAGGCCAGACCGACGGGAGGCGCCTATGTGCGCCCCATGCGCGAGGGAGGCGGAACGACATCCGCCCATCCTTTCGAGATCTGGCGCTATCGCAACATCGACGGCCTGGGACGCAACGTCGAACTCGAATTCGTGGATCCCACCTACACCGAAGAATTCCGCCTGGCCCGCAACCCTTGGGACAAGGACGCGCTTCTCTACGTCCCCGGTGCGGGGATGACGCTGGCCGAGGAGATGGGCCTGGCCACCAAGGAACAGCGCCCGGCGCTCCATCCCGGCAGTAGTGACTCCCGCGAGCGCTACCCGCTGATGGCAGAATTCGCGCGCGCCGAGGACAACCCGTTCATCCGCTGGGAGAACTACAACCTGGTTCAAAAACCGCCCGAGCTCAAGTATCAGGACCTCAAAGAGATCGTTGAAGTCAACATCAACTTCAACAATCTTCCCTTCAGCGTGCGGCCCGACTACTTCCAGCTCAGCGAGGAACGGGTCCTGGTTCCGGTCACCATCTCCTTTCAAAACCAGAATCTGACTTACAAAAAAGAGGGCCCGGTACAGATCGCCCGTGTGGCCGTCTACGGCATGGTCACCTCCATGACCAATCGGGTCATCACCGAATTCGAGCACGACGTCATCAGCTCCCACACTCAGGAGCAGCTCGAGCAGGGTCTGCAGCGCCTCTCGATGTACCAGAAGGTCCTACCGCTGGACAGGAGGATGCGCTACAAGCTGGACTTGGTCATCAAGGACCTGAACAGCGACAACGTGGGAGTCAAAAGGATCGCGCTGATCCCTCCGGCGACCCCGAAGAACGAGGAACTCTCTGTCAGTTCATTGTTGCTTTCCGATTCGGTGCGCACCTTGGAATCGATCCCCGAAGTGAACGAGATGTTCGTGCTGGGGAACGTCCAGCTGCGGCCCTATCTGGACAAGACGTTCCACCGAGACCACCGGCTGGCGATCTATCTGCAAGTCTACGGAGCGGGCTTCGACCAGACCACGCTGCAGCCCTCCCTGCGAATCGTCTACCGGGTCAGGCGAGGTGATGAACAGGCCGCGGAGTGGGTCGACGAAGCGGGCGCCTCGATTCAGCACTTTTCCAACCAGCGCGTCGTATTGATCGCCAATCTGCCCATCCAGGATCTGGAGGCCGGAGACTATGGGCTGGAGGTAGAAGTGCAAGATCGGCTTACCGGCAAGACAGTCACGGCCCAGGACCGCTTCAAGCTCCTCGGCGCGCGCCCGGTGGCTCGCACGCAGTAGACGACCTCAAGCTTCCGTGAGGTCCCGTCCCGGCTCCTGCGGCGGAAGACAGGCATCCCTGCCTGTCAATCCCCGCAAGTCGGAAGACAGGCATCCCTGCCTGTCAATCCCCACAATCGGAAAACAGGCATCCTTGCCAGTCAAGGGCAAGAACGCGGAACCGGAGTTTGTCTTCGTTCTCACGAACGAAGCTCTGTCAGGGGAGACCCGATTCGGGAAACACGCCCGTGGTGTAGATCATTGGGCCGGCAGCTGAGCGAATTGGCCTTCCAATTGCTCGGGGGTGGCCTTGCCTGAGTAGATCAGTATCCGATAGCCGAAGAAAGCCGACTCACCTTCCTCGAGCTGGAAATTCACGGGTTCGGAACCCTCCACGAAGTCCTTTCGACCGAAAGGGTTGGCCGCGAACAGGCCGTAGCCCCGGGCGTGCCAGTAGGTCGGGAAGCCCGCGCTCTTGGGGTAGTTGAGAATGGCCACGGTCACCGGCTCGTCGTTCACCGTACCGCTGATCGCCACCCAGGGGGAACGCTTGCCCCAGACCTCGGCCTCCCGGGTGCGCCCTTTGGCATCGAAGTAATGTCCCGTCTGATCTTCGCGCAGTGGAGCGGCCACTCGGAAGCCCAACATGCCTTCCTTGGTGTCCCCGAAGGTGATCGCCTCACCCGCGGTGTGCAATTCGATCAGGAGATCGATCTGGCGCAGATTCGCCGAGCCTCGGAAGACGGCTTTGGTCTGCTGCTTGAGCAGGACCTTACCATCGGGGGCGACCCAGTCGGCACTCGCCTTGAGTATTCCTGCGTCGCCACTTTCCAGCTGCGAGAAACCCGTGTGCACGATCTTGCCACTGCCCGAGTGGTCCCTTCGCGGCGGAATCCGTGCCCAGAAATCGACTCCGTTGACGTCGCCGAAGGTGAACCACAGCGACTCGTGGTGCCAATGATCGGTCCTTTCTCCGGGGACGCCGAACTTCATGGGATATTGGCGTGTCACAAGATTGCCGCGCGGACTGCGGACGGGATGGAAAATGGGTTTCTGCAAACCCAGGCCGTAGTGGTACTCCGTGAAGGGTTGGTCTCCGATGTGAACCTCGATACTCCCTTGTTCGGTCTTGACCAACCGAACCGGAAGCGAGTCGTCATGCGCTTCGCCGAATCCATGGCGCGGCGAGCTGACCGCGAAAACCGCCAGAATGACTAGCATCACGCCCAGCAAGGCGTGCCTGGTTCTGATGTCCGAATTCATCTCGGTACCCCTGAAAATAGTTGTCAACAGTCCCCACCAGCGGGCTTGCCGGTCCGGCGCGCTCCGCATAAAATGGCCCGGCCACCTCTGAGAGTTTCGAGAATAGCACAGGGGACGGAAGGCTCAAATAGAAGGCTGACGACCGCCGTGGCACGAGCATCCCTGCTCGTGAATGAAACCGATGCTCCTGATCGACGATCAAATTCAACCGTCCGACCTGAGCGGCTCCATCGATCGACTCTGGGAGGTCTCCGGACCCAAGATCCGCTCCATCCAGGAAAGCTCCACTCAGGAAACGGGCGCACCCGTATTCACGGTCCGGGGACGCTACACTTCGCGGGGCTGGACCGAGTGGACGCAAGGCTTTCAGTTCGGTTCGGCGATTCTGCAGTTCGATGCGACCGGCGAGCGAGAGTTCCTCGAGACGGGGCGCGACAACACCGTCAGCCGAATGGGATCGCACCTCACTCACTTCGGAGTCCACGACCACGGCTTCAACAACGTCAGTACCTACGGCAATCTTCTGCGGCTCATCAAAGAGAGCAAGATCGCCGAGAACCCCTGGGAGAAGACCTTTTACGAACTGGCCCTGAAGTGTTCCGCCGCCGTGCAGGCCCGCCGCTGGACAGAACTTCCCGACGGCGGCTATATCCACTCCTTCAACGGTCCCCACTCACTCTTCGCGGACACGTTGCGCTCTTTGCGGTCCCTTGCGCTCGGTCATTTGCTGCAACATTCGTTGATGGACGAACAGGATCGCCGCGTTTCCTTGTTGGGGCGTCTGGTCGACCATGCTCGCACCACGGCCCGATACGCCGTCTATTACGGTTCGGGCCGGGATGCTTTCGACGTGCGGGGACGAGTGGCTCACGAGAGCATCTTCAACGTCCGCAACGGCAGTTACCGCTGTCCCAATTCGCAGCAGGGTTACTCTCCCTTCACGACTTGGACACGCGGGTTGGCATGGATCATGTGCGGATTCGCAGAGCAACTCGAGTTCCTGGAATCGCTGCGCCAAGAAGAACCGGAGTCTCAGGGCGGTTTGGCCGAAGTCTCGACGCTCATGCTGGAGGCGGCCCGGGCCTGCTGCGACTTCTACATCGACAACACACCCAGCGACGGCATTCCCTACTGGGACACCGGCGCTCCCCGGCTCCACCGGCTGGGGGATTATCTCGATCGGCCCGCCGACCCCTTCAACGACTTCGAACCCGTGGACAGCTCCGCCGCCGCCATCGCATGCCAAGGACTGATGCGGTTGGGGCGTCACCTCGGCAAGACCGCCGCTCCAGAAGAGGGTGAGCGGTACTGGCAGGCGGGTCTCACCGTTCTGAGGACTCTGCTTTCGACGAGCTATCTCTGTCTGGACGAGGACCATCAGGGACTCCTTCGGCACTCGGTCTACCACGTGCCCAACGGGTGGGATTACATCCCCCCCGGGCGATCCGTACCCTGCGGCGAATCCAGCATGTGGGGCGATTATCATTTGCGCGAAGCCGCGCTCTACGTGCAGAGGATCGCCCGTGACGACCACTATTTGACCTTCTTCGGACCAAGCCAGGCGAGGAAACCGCGTTGAGACGAGTCGCGTTGATCACCGGAGGCGCAAGAGGCATCGGCTTGGGCATAGCCCGCTCTCTGGCCGATGAAAACTTCGATCTGGCACTTTGCGGCACCAGACCCCGCGAGGCCGTGCAAAGTGTCTGCGACGAGCTCGCCGAGACCGGCTGCCGCGTTCATTACTGCCGGGCCGATGTAAGCGACCCAGAGGACCGCCGGAACTTGCTGGCTGCGATTCGAAGAGAGTGGGGCGCACTGCACCTGCTGGTAAATAACGCCGGAATCGCTCCCCGCCGGCGGCGCGACATCCTGGAAGCTTCCGAAGAGAGTTTCGAAGAAGTCATGCGGGTCAATCTGCAGGGGCCCTATTTTCTCACTCAATCCGTGGCGCGCTGGATGATCGAGCAGCGTGGCGAGGCTCCCGATTTCCCGGGTTGTATCGTCAACATCTCGTCTGTCTCGGCGACGGAAGCTTCGCCCAATCGGGGAGAATACTGCATCTCCAAAGCGGGTGTGGCCATGGCCACGCGACTTTGGGCCGTGCGGCTCGCCGAGTTCGACATTCCCGTCTACGAAGTCCGGCCCGGCATCATCGCCACCGACATGACGTCGAAAGTCAAAGAGACCTACGACGAGTTGATCGCGGAGGGGCTTCTGCTGCAATCTCGATGGGGCCGACCGGAGGATGTGGGCAAGGCCGTCGCCGCCTTGGCCGGAGGAGACTTCCCCTATTCCACCGGTACCACTATCATCGTCGACGGCGGCCTAACGGTGCGCCGGCTATGAGGAGGCTGCGGGGCACATCGGTCCCTTTAGCCAGAAAGCTTGAATAACAGTCGATGCGGGTCCGAGGAGCCCCGGAGGTGCGGTGTGAAAATAGCCAGGGCCCCCAGCCTTGGGTACTCAACCGCAGCCGAGTTTTCGAGTCCCGAAGGGACGATTGAAACCGCGGAGAGCAGGAATATTATCAGCCGTCCCTACGGGACTGATGAGGGGGAGGAGGGCTGGATCTCAACCCACCGCTGAAGCGGTGGGCTATTTTCAGCCCGTCCCGGCCTGGACGGGAGACAGCGCCACCCAATCAAGCGCGGTTCTTCCCGCCCAGTTCGGAAAGGGATGCCCCTGCAGGCAGAAAAATGACTGAGATATCGGACCGAATCGAACAACTTGGCCTCATCCCGATCATCGTCATCGAGAACTCGAGCCGGGCCGTTCCCCTGGCGGAGGCCATCCAAGCCGGAGGCCTGCCTTGTGCGGAAGTGACATTCCGCACCGCGGCGGCCCGCGAGTCGATCGAGCGGATTCGTACCGCCTTGCCGGACATTCTGCTGGGCGCAGGCACCGTTCTGAGCATCGAGCAGGCGGACAAAGCTGTCTCGGCGGGAGCTCGGTTCGTTGTTTCTCCGGGATTCAACCCCCGTGTGGTGGACCATTGCCTGTCGAAATCGATCCCCGTCTTTCCGGGTGTGTGCACGCCCAGCGATCTCGAAAAAGCCGCCGAACGGAAGCTCGAGATCGTCAAGTTCTTCCCCGCTGAGGCGATCGGGGGACTGCGCTATCTGAAGGCCATCTCGGCGCCTTTTCCCAAGATTCGATTCATCCCGACGGGCGGGATCAATGCACAGAACCTCTCCCAATACCTGGCCTTTCCCAAGGTGGCCGCGTGCGGGGGTTCCTGGATGGTCGATTCCCGGCTGATTCGGGACGCTGACTTCGGCGAGATCACCAAGAGAGTGCGCGAAGCCGTCCGGATCGTCAGCGGGAGGTAATGGCATGCCCAAAATCGTCACGCTGGGCGAAATCATGCTTCGGCTCAAGCCCCCCGGCAATCAACGCCTGCTCCAGACGCCCAGCCTGGAGGCCACTTTCGGAGGAGGGGAAGCCAATGTGGCCGTCTCGCTGGCGCTGTTCGGCTGCGAGGTCTCGTTCGTATCCGTGTTGCCTCCCAACCCTCTGGGGGACGCCTGCGTGGCCGAACTCAGGCGCTGGGGCGTAGACACCTCGAAGATCTCGCGGGCGGGCGAGCGGATCGGCATCTACTATCTCGAGACGGGCGCCAACCAGCGGCCCTCGCGCGTTATCTACGACCGCAGTCGCTCGGCGTTTTCCGAAGCCAGCCCCGACGACTTCGATTGGGGAGCCATTTTCGACGGGGCCGACTGGTTTCACATCACCGGGATCACTCCGGCCATCAGCGAGCGGTCGGCCGCCGTTTCATTCCGTGCCGTCAGCGAGGCCAAGCGGCGCAAACTCACCGTTTCCTGCGACTACAACTTCCGAAGCAAGCTTTGGAAGTACGGAAAAACCGCACCCCGGGTGATGCGGGAACTGGTCAAGGACGTCGACGTCGGAATCGCCAACGAAGAAGATTGTCAAAAGTCCCTGGGAGTCACGATCGACGTCGATGTGGACGCCGGACATCTCGAACACTCCAAGTATCGGACCCTGGCGGAAGCCGTATTCAGGGATTTCCCCCAGCTCTCCAAACAGGCCATCACCCTGCGCGAAAGCCATAGCGCGGACCACAACAGCTGGTCCGCGGTCCTTTACGACGGCGAGCGATTCCTGAGCAGCCGAAAATACGAGATCACCGACATCATCGACCGTGTGGGCGGCGGAGACGCCTTTTCGGCGGGCCTCATCTACGGGCTGCTCAGCAAGGAAGATCCGGCGCAGGCCCTGGAATTCGCGGTTGCCGCCTCCTGTCTCAAACACTCCGTCCCGGGCGACTTCAATCTCACCACCGTCGAGCAAGCCGAAGCGCTCCTCAAAGGCAAAGGCAGTGGTCGCGTGCAACGCTAGACACCCGTCGTGTCTCGGGGCTTTCCCAATCCTCGCGCTCGCCGCGCCTTGGCGGTTCTCTCTTCCTCCGCTTTCGTGCTCGTCGTGCCTCGGTGGTTCCTCTTCCTCCGCTTTCGTGCTCGTCGTGCCTCGGTGGTTCCTCTTCCTCCGCTTTCGTGCTCGTCGTGCCTCGGTGGTTCCTCTTCCTCCGCTTCGTGCTCGTCGTGCCTCGGTGGTTCCCTCTGTTCCTCCGCTTCGTGCTCGTCGTGCCTCGGTGGTTCCCTCTGTTCCTCCGCTTCGTGCTCGTCGCGCCTCGGTGGTTCCCTCTGTTCCTCCGCTTCGCGCTCGTCGCGCCTCGGTGGTTCCCTCTGTTCCTCCGCTTCGCGCTCGTCGCGCCTCGTGGTTCCTCTTCCTCCGACCCCCTTTTCGCGCTCGTCGCCCCTTGGTGCTTTTCCCTCAGCTGTCCAGCACTGCTTCGAGCCGTTCCTGCGGGTGGGCGAGCGAGGCCGAAACCATTTCAACGAGTCCCGGGACGCGACTCAGGTCCTGTCCCCAGAGCCGCTCTTCGCTGCAAACCCGGGAGACCAAGTCGTCGAGATCCGAGCCGCCCTGGCCCCAGACTTCGTAATAGTAGGCCGCTTCGTCGTCGCGAATGGGATAAGCGGCGTCCTCGAGCCTGCCGAAAAAGCGGCCGTTTCGTTCCTCGATCGCCCGCATGAAGCGGAGATAGTAAGCGAAGCCCAGGACCAGCCGGGGCGGGAGTCTCCCCTGTTTTCGGTGATAGCTCAGGAGGGACGGAACGACTCGCAGTCGCATCTTGGAGGTCGACTGGAATGTGATGTCCAAGAGCCGGTGACGAAGATAAGGATTGCGGAATCGGTCCAGCACCTGATCGACGAAATCCTTCGTTCCCGCGGGGTCCAGGTCCAAGCTGGGCGCGATTTCCTGTCTCATGAGAGATTCGACGAAGCGCGAAAGACGCGAGTCCTCCATCAGCTCCAGGATGGTCTCGCAACCGTTCAGAAAGGCAAGCGGCGCCGAGGCCGTATGGGCCCCGTTGAGGATGCGAATCTTGCGCTCCCTGTAGGGGGTGATGTCAGGCTCGACGATGACTTCCGGACGTATAGTCGGAAAACCCAGTTGCTCGGCCACCGACTGGTCGCCTTGGATAGCCCAGAGCGCATACGGTTCGCCCACGCAGAGGAGTTCGTCGCGGTATCCCAGCCTTTGCCAGTAGCCCCCTATCCGATCCGGCGAAGGCAGACCCGTGACGATTCGATCCACCAAAGAACTGCAGAACCGATTGGATTTTTCGACCCACTTCGAAAAATCGGAGCGCAGTCCCCAATGGCTCGCCAGGCGGAGCACGATCTCCTTGAGGCGGATGCCGTTGTCCGTGATCAACTCGCAGGGTATGACGATGAGCCCCGCCCGGGGCGCACCCGAGAACCGCTTGAATCTCTCGTAAAGGACCGCGGTCAGCTTTCCCGGAAAAGACCTCGGAGGAGTCATTTCGAGGTGGTCGTCTGCGTCGAAAGCGATTCCCACTTCGGTGGTGTTCGAGACGATCAGCTCGAGATTCTCGCTGCGGGCCACTGCCAGGATCTGTGACCACTGCCGATCGGCGGCCAGCGCCCGGCTGATGGCGGAAATGACCCGATACTCTTGAACGGGCTTGCCGCGCTGCAGCCCCTCCAACCAGATGGTGTACAAACCGTCTTGACGGTCCAGCAGCCGCGATGTCTCATGACTCGTCGACTGGACGATCACGATCCGCCCGTTGAAGACACTCCGGCGATTGGCGCTGTCGATGAAATCCCCCACGAAGGTGCGCAGAAATCGTCCCGACCCGAACTGGAGAATCTTCTCGGGGAGATGCGCCGCCTCTTCCGCAACCCGAGCCTGCCGCGAGTCGACGGCCGAGAGGGATTTTCGGCTGAGCTGAGCGGCAGGTGATGTGCTGTTTTCGGGCATCGTTCGAGCGCTACTCGCCGTCGGGCTTGAGGAAGTCTTCCTGAAAATGCATTTCCGCCCAATCACGGTCGACATCGGGACGCAGCCCCGCCATGATCCAGACGAAGTTGATCCCGTGACCCGGAATGCCGACGTTGGGGTGGTAGCCGCTGGTGATGGTCACCGCGTCGTCCTCGAAGACGGGGACGACCTCGGCTTTTTCCAAATCGCTGTAGACCATCTGCAACCCGAATGCGGGTTTCGGCATGTCGATGTAGAGATAGACCTCCTCACGGCTGGCGGCATGCTCGTGGGGCGACCAGCTGGTCCAATGACCGGGCTCCCCGAAGGTCAGGCCGCAGAGCAGCCTCGAGGCATCCACATTGGTATCGACCAGTTTGAAGATCTCGCGTCGGCTCGAGTCTTCCCCGACCGTGAAGTGATACTCCGGGCTCTCCTTGATTTGCTGAAAGGGGATGAATTGCACTTGGGTTCGACGACTGCACGGTGCTGACGCCTCGACAAGATCGGTGCCGCTCTCGGTCGACACCCGGTATTGGTGTCCGGGCGGAATATAGAGGGTGTCGTAAGTCTGCATGGAGTAGGGGGACCCGCCCACTTTCACCGCCGCGCTCCCCTTCAGGCAAATCAGACAAACCTCCTCGGCGCCCGAGTCGGCGGCGATCTCCGGCGTTTCCGAATCGAGAATGATCCGCCCGCAAGACAGGAATCGGAGATCCGTGTTTTGCGGTGTGATGTCCTTGTTTCTGCCTTTTCGGGCGCCTGTTCGACGTATCAGCATCAGTTCACTCCTTGGAGAAAACCCCCGATTCCATAGCGTCCCCCCGGGCCCCGGCTCGTTTTGCCGCGGTCGCCCGCGAGACGGGTCGCAGTCTCGGCCAGCTGTTTAGTCTATAACGCTTCCCTCCAGAATCAAGGGCCTGGAAGCTCATCGACAAATCCTTTCCCGGGCGCGCTGAAACGTAGACAGACTCGGGCCCCGCGTTCTTGCCCGTTTGGTGAATCCTTTCCCGATTGCGCGGATTGACAGGCAGGGATGCCTGTTTTCCGTGCGCGGATTGACAGGCAGGGATGCCTGTCTTCCGCCGCAGACTGCATCGCTGCCGATTGGAGCTAGCTAACACCGAGATGAATCCTGGCGCCGGTCTTGGATGAAGCGTAGATCGCCTCGACGAGTTCGACGCTGCGACGGCCCTCGGCACCGTCGCAAACCGGCGTTCCTCCGCTTGCGACGGCCTGGAGAAAGTCTTCGATGATGCGCCGATGGCCACGCACGTCCGACACCAGCGCCGAGCTGGCGCTGAGATTCCGGCTGCGTTGGGAAGGATCTCCGGATGCGCCCGACGCAGTGCGAAGATCGAGGCTCACCAACTCGTCCTGCTCCAGCGTGGCCGTCCCCTCGCTGCCGGTGACGACCAGCCGGCGCGGGAATCCCGGATAGGCCGAGGTCGCCGCCTCGATCGTGCCCAGCGCCCCGCCGGCGAATTCACACGCCGCCACAGCGGTGTCTTC
>JBFGHF010000045.1:0-12010 GCA_041578355.1 Acidobacteriota bacterium | reverse complement strand
GAGCACCACTTTGAGCCCCATCAATTGCCCGACTTGGTTGGCGTCCTGCCAGGGAACTCCCATGAGGAATGCCAGGGGCGCCAGCACGAAGCCGAAGATCTTCTGCAGCGTCAATTCCCCGCCCAGCCACACCGAGAGTCCGGTGGCCGATCCCACCCAGGTCAGGATTCCATTGAGGAAATAGATGATGGCGATGAAAGCGATGAGCATGGCGGCGATGTTCAGCGCCAGCGTCATGCCCTGGCTGGCTCCCCGGGCCGCGGCCTCGATGAGGTTGGCGTCCGTGCGCTCGACTTTGAGGGTGACCTGTCCGGCGGTCGTCGACTCCTCGGTCTCGGGGATGATGATCTTGGCCATGACCAGAGAGGCCGGCGCCGCCATGATACTGGCCGTGATCAGGTATTCGGGGTTGATGCCCAACGCGATATATCCACCCAGAATGGCGCCCGAAACGGTTGCCATTCCTCCCGTCATCAGCGCCATCAATTCGGAAAACGTCATCTTGGGGATGTAGGGTGCGATGATGATGGGCGCCTCAGTCTGGCCCATGAAGACGTTGGCCGCCGCGGCCAGCGATTCCGATCCGCTCACACCCATGAAGCGGGTCATGATCCGCGCCATGCCCAACACCAGCAGTTGCATGATGCCGAGGTAGTAGAGGCAGGTGAAGAAGCTGGAGATGAAGATGACGATGGGCAGGACTTTGAAGGCGAAGACGAATTTATCGGGATCGGGATTGGTCACCAGCCACCCGAAGATGAAGTCCGAGCCCCGGTCGGCGAAACCGATGAGATAGCTCACGCCCGCCGCCACCGCGCTGAGGGCTTGCTGGCCCCACCCCAACTTGAGCACCAGCAGGGCGAAAATCAGCTGCAGAGTCAAGCCCCATGCCACGGTTCGCCATTGGATCGCCTTTCGGTCGCGCGAGGCCAGATAAGCCAACCCGAGAAGAAACAGAATTCCCAGTATTCCCGTGAAGCGCGCCATTTTCAGCCGATCACTTTCCGGATGAGACGGGGGACTCTGGGAGGTCGCGGGGCAAGCCGGTAAGCAGCCTGGATGCGGGGCAATGCCTCCTCGAGCAGCGTTTCATCGTCGTAATGAATTTCACAAAGCGCCTCTCCACGATTCACACGATCTCCAATCTTTTTGCGCAGAACTACACCCACGGCGAAGTTGACAGCATCGCCGGCGCGCCGCCTGCCCGCACCCAACAACAGGGCTCCCCGGCCGACCTCGTCGGCGTCCAGGCGGTTCACGTAGCCCGCGACCCCGGCAGTATACTCAAAGACTCTGCGCGATCGTAGCCAGGGCTTGCCGTCCAAGATGCGGGGATCTCCCCCCTGCGCTTCCACCATCGCTGCGAAGCGTTGCAGCCCTCGGCCGCTGCCCAGCTCTTCGCCAATCCTGAGACGCGCCTCGCCGATCGACTTTGCAAGGCCTCCGGTCTTCAACATCCGAGAGGCGAGTTCGATGCTCAACCGAGTGAAATCGGACGGCCCCTCACCCCGAAGAGTTTCGATCGCCTCCTCCACCTCGAGGCTGTTGCCCACTTTGCGGCCCAGGGGTTGCGACATGTCGGAGACGAGCGCGGTGACTTTTTTTCCGAGATGGACGCCAACCTGGACGAGCTTCTCGGCCAGGCGAGTCGAATCCTTCAGGGTTCTCATGAAGGCGCCCCGCCCCGTCTTGACGTCGAGCACAAGCCCGTCGATCCCTTCCGCCGCCTTCTTGGAGAGGATGCTGGCCACGATCAAGGGAATGCTTTCGACTGTGGCCGTGACGTCTCGAAGAGCGTAGAAGACCTTGTCGGCGGGGGCCAGTTCGGGCCCTGCCCCGACGATCGCCAGACCGTGCTTTTCAACGCATCGGCGGAAACGGGCGGCCGACAGCTGAGTCTGGAAACCCGGTATCGCTTCCAATTTGTCGAGGGTGCCTCCGGTGTGTCCCAGACCGCGGCCCGAGATCATGGGCACGGAAAGGCCTGCGGCCGCTGCCAGCGGGGCGACGGCCAAAGAAGTCTTGTCGCCCACTCCTCCCGTCGAATGCTTGTCCACCTTGGGGGCGGAGATGGAGGAGAAGTCGAGAATCTCTCCCGAGGATATGAAGGCCTCGGTGAGATACAAGGTCTCGCGGGCCGTGAGACCCCGCAGAAAGGCCGCCATCAGCCAAGCGCTGAGCTGGTAGTCGGGAATGGAGCCGTCCACCGCCCCTTGCACGAGCGCCTGGATCTCCCGGCGTGAAAGGGTCGCTTGATCCCGAGTTTTCTGTATCAGGTCGATGGCGTTGACGACGGGCGGCATGCGGTCAAGATTCCGGGCGGAAACAAAAAAACCCGGGCGGGTTCAAGGCCGCCCAGGTTGAAGTATTCCATTTGCTGGAGAGAGCGTTTATCGGTGGTGACTCTGGCGAATCTTCTTTCGCGCTCGCTTTCGGGCCAGCGCCTGTTTGAGACGCTTCCTCTCTCCGGGCTTCAGATAAAAAGCATGCTTCTTGACATCTTTGATGATGTCTTCCTGCTGAACTTTTCTCTTGAAGCGGCGCAATGCGCTTTCCAGCGATTCACCATCTTGGACAACTACAATGGCCAAAAATCAACACCTCCTCTCCTGAGGGCATTCGGAACCGGCGATTATACCTCTTCCTTGTCCGCTCGAGTCAAGGCGTCGAGCAGATTGTCCAGCTCGCGGTGGGTCTGCACGGGCAGTTCCCGGTAGTAGCGATCGTCCTCGTAGATTGCTCTGACGATGGTCACCATGGCCGCCTCCCGCGACCGGTTCGGCTTTCCGGGCTGGAGCCGCAGAGACGGCTTGGCGGCAGGCGAGGGCGCCTCCCGGGAGAGTTCGGCGAAGGCGGATTCCACCTCCTTGTGCCGACAGAGATAACGTAAGGAGTGACGTTGCTGGAAGCTCTTCATGATCGAGGCGAAAGCGGGATGGCTCTGCTCGAACGAGGCCACCAGGTTCCCCAGCTCCCGTTCCGATCCTGCACGAGAAGGGGGTGGCACATGGCCTGCCGACCTGCGCCTCCAAACGAGCAGACCGAGTAGAATCGCGATGACGACCAGGCCGATGACGATGGTCAAAGGCTCTCTGAAGAGTTCCTGCAAAAGCGTCTCCCTCAGAGCGACTGTTTCTGGTTCAGCCGAGCCAGCAGCCCGGCCTTCATCTCCCCGGGGTAGTCAGCCTCGTCGATCGATCGAGCAACTTCGATGGCTTGAGGGAGTTGGTCGAGGAATTCGTAGCTTTCGATCAGCGCCAGTTGAGCCTGCAAACGGCAGTCTTGACACTGGTTGCCCCGTTCGAGAACCGCGAGAAAATGCTCGAGTGACTCCTCGTAATCCTGCCTCAACTGAGAGATCATGCCCAGCCGCAAGCGGGTCTGCTGATAGAGTGAGTCTGCCGGTTGAGCTTCGATCAGCGTCTGAAAAGTTTCCAGGGCAGCCGGCAACTGGGCCAGCTTGAAGTAGGCGTCTCCGATCCGGAAAAGGATCGGTTGACGCTCCGCGGCCGGTGGATCAGTCCCGAGAAACGCTTTCCAGTAGGTGATCGCTCCCTCCAAATCCCGCAGCTCTTTTTCGTGGATGTCGGCCAGCATCAGAAAGCCCTGTGCGGCCAAGGGGCTGTGCGGCTTCTCTTCGGCGAGCTTCTGGAAGGCAGCCAGGGCGGACTCGATATCGTAACGGTTGACGTAATTGAGCTGGGCCAGTTCCCAGAGGGCCCGGGCCGCGAAGCTGCTCTCGCCGTGTTCGCTGGAGACGGTCCGGTAGATTGCAGCCGCCTTTTGGTAGTGTCCGGAGCGCCAAGCCCGCTTGGCCCGCTCGAAAAGGACGCGCGCCTCGGTCTCGGTTTGAACGAAAAGCCCGACTCCGGTGATGAACACCAGAAAAGGCAAGAACAGGACCCACCTGCCTATTTTCATCCCTCTTGCTCGCTGGAGGAACCCCCATTCTCCTGATCGCCCTCGTCGGTCGCTTCGTCCTCGGGCGGGACCACGGAGACGTCTGCTACTTTATCGCCTTCCTCCATATCAATCAATTTCACACCTTGGGCGCTGCGAGTCACCGTCTGACGGATGCGGGCCGTCTCCAGCCGGATGATCTTGCCGTTGCTGGTGATGATGATGATCTCGGTGTCGCCTTTCACGGGACAGGCCGCCACCACCGGGCCGTTGCGGGCGCTGGTCTTGATGTTGATGATCCCGATCCCCGCTCGTCCTTGGCGCCGGTACTCGGAGATGGGAGTCCGCTTGCCGAAGCCGTTCTCGGTCACGGCCAGCACGTCGACGTCTTCATCCCGAACAATGTCCATGGCGACCAACTCGTCGCCCTTGCGCAAGTTGATCCCTCGCACGCCGCGGGCCGTCCGTCCCATGGGCCTCACGTTTTCCGTGGGGAAGCGGATGGCCATCCCCTGTCGGGAGAAGAGCACGATGTCATCGCTTTCCTGGCAGAGGGCCACGCTCATCAGTTCGTCTCCCTCGTCGACCGAACAGGCGATGATTCCCGTGGATCGAGGGTTGGAGAAAGCGCTGAGGGCGGTCCGCTTGATGTAGCCTCGTCGAGAGACCATCACGATGAAGCCGGGCTGGTCGAAATCCTGAACCGATAGGACCGCGGCCACCCGGTCCTCAGAGTCGACGTTGATCAGGTTGACGATCGGTTTCCCCTTGCCCGCCGCCCCCACCTCGGGGATCATCCAGACCTTCAGCCAGTGCAGTCTGCCGTCGCTGGTGAAGATCAGCACATAGCTGTGTGTGGAGGCTACGAACAAGGAATCGAGAACGTCTTCCTCGGTGCGGGTCGACATCCCGATTCGACCCTTGCCGCCCCGGTGCTGACTGCGGTAGAGGCTGAGAGGCGTGCGCTTGATGTAACCGCTGTGGGTGGCTGTGACGACCATCTGTTCTTCCGCGATCAGATCTTCCTCGGTCAGGTCCGCCGCGCTCTCCAGAATCTGGGTTCTACGCTCTCGCCGATAGTTCTTCTGGATCTCCAGCAGTTCGTCCTTGATGACCTGCCGCAGGATCTCGGGGTTTTCCAGGATCGCCTTGAGTTCCTCGATTCGCTGCAGGGTCTGCTCGTATTCCTGATCGATCTTCTCCCGTTCCAGGCCCGTCAGCCTCTGCAGCTTCATGTCGAGGATGGCCTGCGCCTGGGGGTCGCTGAATTCGAACTTCTGAATCAAGCCCTCGCGCGCCTCGGCCGGAGAAGCCGAAGCCCGAATCAGTTCGATGATCGCGTCGAGTTGGTCAAGCGCCTTGCGCAACCCTTCCAGAATATGGGCCCGGCTTTCCGCCTTCTCCAGGTCGTATTGGGTGCGCCGCCGAACCACCACTTTGCGATGCTGGATAAAGAGATCGAGGATCTGGCCGAGTGTCAGGACCTGGGGGCGGCCCTCCACGATAGCCAACAGGATCACGCCGAAGGAGGACTGCATCGGGGTCAGTTTGAAGAGCGTGTTGAGAACGATTTCGGGATGCTCCCCTCTCTTCAGCTCGATCACCACGCGCATCCCGCGGCGGTCCGACTCGTCGCGCAGGTCGGAAATCCCCTGGATCCTCTTCTGGCTGACCAATTGGGCGATCTTCTCGATCAGGCGGGCCTTGTTCACCTGATAGGGAAGCTCGTTGATGATGATCGCCTCCCGCTCGTTGCGAATGGGCTCGACGCTGGTCTTGGCTCGGACCCGCAGAATGCCGCGACCGGTCAGATAGGCGTTGCGGATTCCGGCACGCCCGTAAATCAAACCTCCCGTCGGAAAATCGGGCCCCGGAATCAGCTCCATCAATTCCGCCAACGCAGCGTCGGGCCGATCGATGACCAGCAGCAAGGCGTCGACGACCTCCGCCAGATTGTGGGGAGGAATGTTGGTCGCCATGCCCACCGCGATGCCCGAGGCGCCGTTGACGAGGAGGTTGGGGAACTTTCCGGGAAGCACCAGAGGTTCGGTCAACGACTCGTCGTAATTGGGCTGAAAATCGACGGTTTCTTTGCCCAGGTCGGCGAGAAGCTCCTCGGCGATGCGCGACATGCGCACCTCCGTGTAGCGCATCGCCGCCGGTGAATCGCCGTCGATCGAACCGAAGTTGCCCTGACCGTCGATCAGCATTTCGCCCATCGAGAAGTCCTGGGCCATACGCACCATGGTGTCGTAGACGGCGGTTTCGCCGTGGGGATGGAATTTGCCGATAACCTCACCCACGATGCGGGCCGATTTCTTGTGGGCCCGCCCGAACGTGTTGCTCAGTTCGTGCATTGCGTAGAGGATGCGGCGGTGCACCGGCTTGAGGCCGTCGCGGACGTCGGGCAGGGCCCGCCCGATGATTACGGACATCGCGTAATCCAGATAGGAGGCCTTCATCTCCTCTTCGATGTTGACCGGAATCTCCCGACCCTTGTTTTCAGCCATGTCTAGTCGATCCTTCTATTTGGTGCTTCGAAAACCAAGTGCAACCGTCTCCCCGATGCTGGTTCTCATGTCCGGGATTCTCGAAGACTTGCAACTTCGGTTTACGGTTTGGATGCCAACCAGAGAAAGTCCCCGACCGGATTGCCCCGAGCAACGCCTTCGGTTCTCGGGCGGCCCCGACTCGCGCCGGTCTCAAATGTCGAGATTCTTCACGCTCAGCGCGTTCGACTCGATGAAATTCCGCCGCGGCTCGACCTGGTCGCCCATCAAGATCGTGAACATCTCGTCCGTGTCGACGACATCCTCGATCCTGACCTGGAGCAGGGTGCGCTGCTTGGGGTCCATCGTCGTTTCCCACAGCTGTTCGGGGTTCATTTCCCCCAAGCCTTTGTAGCGCTTCAGAGAAAAGCCTTTTCGACCCGATTCGAGGAGGTGTTCGATAAGCCGGCTGCCACCGGTCAATTCGATCGTTTCACTCTTCGATTCGACGATCAAGCTGGATCGCCGCAAGCGGGAGATTCGAGAGTACAACTTGGCCAATTGAACGATCTCTCCCGAACTCAGCAACTCGATGTTGATCGAGATCGGGGAGTGCCCGTTGCTCACGCCGATCTCGTACAGGTTGTGCTCCTCGTCGAGTCGAACCTCGGTGGTGGAACCGGTTTCCCCCAGGGCGTCCGCTAAGTTGCGAGCTTGCTCTTCGTCGGCCAGCAGCTGCCTAAAGCCGACTTCTTCGTCGCTTTCCGAGAGCGCCTCGAGAGCCCCCAACAAGGCCTCGAGAAGCATCGCGTTGCCCAGTTTGGGCGCTTGGCGCTCGAAGATCCGTTGAAAGTCGAGCAGCGTTCCCACCCGGTCCACGAGTTCTTGGGAGGAGTATTCGCGGCCCTGCTCCGGGTCGCGGATCACGGTTTCCGAGGCGGCCTTGGAAATCAAGAACTCGGTCAGCGCTCGTTCATCGTGCAGATAGATCTCTTCCTTGCCGCGTTTGACGCTGAATAGGGGCGGCTGGGCGATGAAGACGTGGCCGTTTTCGATCAGCGGCGTCATCTGCCGGTAGAAGAAAGTGAGAAGCAACGTCCGGATGTGACTGCCGTCGACGTCGGCATCCGTCATGATGATGATTTTGTGATAGCGGAGCTTCTCCAGGTCGAATTCGTGTATCCCCACGCCCGCGCCGATGGCTGAAATCATGGTGGTGATTTCATCGTTGGCCAGCATCTTGTCGAAACGGGCCTTCTCGACATTGAGGATCTTTCCCTTGATGGGGAGAATCGCCTGGAACTTGCGGTCGCGGCCCTGTTTGGCGGAACCGCCAGCCGAATCACCCTCCACGATGAAAATTTCGGAAGCGGCTGGATCCCTTTCCTGGCAGTCGGCCAGTTTGCCCGGCAGGGCCAGATTGTCGAGCGCGCTCTTGCGTCGGGTCAGGTCGCGCGCCTTGCGTGCCGCCTCGCGGGCCCTGGAGGCTTCGATCGCCTTCTGGACGATCGACTTGCCCACCGCCGGATTCTGCTCGAGGTAGATGGAGAGCTTCTCGTTGCAGATCGTCTCCACGATTCCCTTGACTTCGCTGTTGCCCAACTTGGCCTTGGTCTGCCCCTCGAATTGCGGACTGGGCAGCTTGATGCTCAGCACCGCCGTCAAACCCTCGCGGACGTCGTCTCCGCTCAGATTCTGTTTGAGGTCGCGGTTGAGGTTGTACTCCGCGGCGTAGGCGTTGAGTGTGCGCGTCAGGGCCGACTTGAAGCCGACCAAATGAGTCCCGCCTTCAATGGTGTTGATGGTGTTGGCAAAGGAGAAGAGCGTCTCGATATACCCGTCGTTGTACTGAAAGGCGACCTCGACTTCGACGTTGCCTCGAGTGTCGGCCACGTAGATGGGCTCGGGATGAAGCGGCGTCTTGTTTCGGTTGAGGTGCTCGACGAAATTGACGATTCCACCGGTGTAGAGGAACTCCTGCCGCTGATCGCTGCGCAAATCCTCGATGCTGATGGCCAGTCCCCGATTGAGAAAAGCCATCTCGCGCATGCGTTGAACCAGCGTTTCGTAGTTGAAGTCCAGATGCTCGAAGACCTCGGGGTCGGGCTTGAAGGTGATTTTCGTGCCGCGCCGCTGGGTGGTCCCCATCTTTTGAAAGGGAGTCGCCGCGATGCCGCGCTCGTAGCTCTGGGTGTAGACCCGGCCTTCGCGCCAGATCTCCAGGTCCAGCCGCCGGGAAAGGGCGTTGACCACCGAGACGCCGACCCCGTGGAGCCCTCCCGAGACCTTGTAGGACTCGTTGTCGAACTTGCCGCCCGCGTGGAGCGTGGTCATCACCACCTCGGCGGCCGGGATGCCTTTGGTGGGATGCGTGTCGACGGGAATCCCCCGGCCGTTGTCGACCACCGTGATCGAATTGTCGATGTGAATCGAGACCTCGATCCGGTCGCAGTGCCCGGCCAAGGCCTCGTCCACGGAATTGTCGATCACTTCGTAGACGAGGTGATGCAGCCCCGGCGTGGAGGTCGACCCGATGTACATCGCCGGCCGTTTGCGGACCGCTTCCAGGCCCTCCAGAACCTTGATTTTCGCCGCTGTGTATTCGAGCTGCGAGGCACCCTCCCGAGCGTCCGCCAAATCTGCCTTTTCCGCCATACCTGTTCCGTTCTCAAGTGACTGTCTTAAAACACTTTATTGTACCATAAACGGCCTGTCATCGGGGCTCGGAAGGATACTCTTCGGCAAGGGTGAATCCGCCCCCGAACGGCGTCGTGGTCAAGGCGCTCGCTCCAGCCGTTAGAGAACCGATTTCCGGGGTGAGCAGAGGATGCGGAATCGCTTCTCAGGCGGCGGCAGTCGCGGCGTTTGGAGAAGAGATCGCCCTGGAGGCGTGACCGCTGAGGAGAGCCGCGAAGCCAGCCGGCATTCCATCGAGCGACCCTCTTCGGTTGCAATCAGATCCGAGGGATCTAGAGCTTCATCGGCATCACGACGTAGGAGTAGTCGTAGTCGCCGGGTTCTCCGGGGTTGAACAGGCCCTGGGTCTCGGCGTCGCGCAGCAGCAGAAAAACCTGTTCACTCTCCAGCCCGCTGAGAAAATCGAGCAGGTAGGTGGCGTTGAAGCAGATGGTCAGACCGTCGCCTTCATATTCGATGGGAATGGCTTCGCGCGCCTCTCCGTAGTCGGCGTTGTTGGAGGAAACGTCGAGGTTTCCCTCTTCGAGAGCGAAGCGTACGGCGCGCGAATGCTCATCGGCCATGATCGCCACACGCCGCAGAGCGTCGGCGAAATCGAGCGTGGTGAGAACCACCTTCTTGTCGTTCTCCTGCGGAACCACCATCTCATAATTGGGAAACTGGCCGGTCAGCACGCGCGAGATGAGAAGCCTCTCCCCGACTCGGAAGAAGAGATGGTTTTCGCTGCTGCCGAACTCGATGGGCGACTCCTCGTCGGCGCTCAACTTGCTCAACTCGATGAGAGTTTTGCGAGGCACCAGGTTGCGCATCTCGGAGTCGACTCCCGCCATCTCGGCGGTGTGAGTGATCAGAGCGAGGCGGTGCCCGTCGGTGGTGACCATGGTCAGACCCCGGGGCTGGAGTATCAACAGCGCCCCGTTGAGGGAGAAGCGCGACTCTTCCTGGGTGATGGCGAAAATGCAGCGGGCGATCATATGGTGGACGGCCGCCGGGGGCAGCTTGACCGTCGTCGCCTCGGCCGAGGGGATATCGGGGAAGTTGTCCTTGGAGAGACTGGCGATCTTGAATTTGGATCGCTCACAGACAATGTTGACCCAATCCTGGTTGGCGAGCTTGAAGTGAATCTCAGAGTCGGGCAGGAGGCGCACGATGTCGAACAGCTTCCTGGCCGAGACGGTCAGCGCGCCGCTCACTTTGATTTTCGCCTGGCAAGCGCAGCGGATCGTGACGTCCAGGTCTGTGGCGGTGATGTTCAGCTTGTTTCCCGTGGTCTCCAGCAGAATATTGGAGAGGATCGGCACGGTCGTCTTCTTCTCGACGACGCCCTGAACGAACTGCAGCTCGCGCAACAGATCCCCTTTTTTTACGACGAAATCCATCCTCAACTCCTTTCCGGCAGGGTCAGTCTACTACGGAGGGGTGCGCACTGGTGCGGCAGGATCGGTCACGCGTTCCTACTGGATCGAATCGACCAGCCGATCGAGAGTTCTCTTGATGCGAGGGTCGCTTTCTTTCAGGTTCCGCACCTTGCGTATGGAGTGCAGCACAGTCGTGTGATGCTTGCCGCCGAAGGCCTTGCCGATTTGCGGAAGCGAACTCTCCGTCAACTCTCTGCACAAATACATGGCGATCTGCCGCGGCTCGGCTACTCGTCGGGAATTGTCCTTGGCTTTGAGTTCCGCAACCTTCATCGAGTAGTGATCGGCCACCACTTTCTGGATGAAGTCGAAGGAGATGACCCGCGCGCTCTGCTCGGCGATGTTCTTCAGAACCCGCTCCGCCAGAGCCAGCGTGATCTCCTCCCCGGTCAGGCTGCTGAAGGCAACCAAGCGGATCAAAGAGCCTTCCAACTCGCGGACGTTGGAGCGGATGTTGTGAGCGATGAAGAAGGTCACGTCGTCCGGCAAGGTGACATTCTCCAACTCCGCCTTCTTCCGCAAGATGGCGATCTTCGTCTCCAGGTCGGGCGGCTGAATGTCGGCGATCAACCCCCACTCGAAGCGGCTGTGCAGCCGTTCTTCGAGCGTCGGGATTTCCCGGGGCGGGCAATCGCTGGAGATGACGATCTGTTTGTGGGCGTCGTAGAGAGCGTTGAAAGTGTGGAAGAACTCCTCCTGGGTCCGCTCTTTGCCGGCCAGGAACTGCACGTCGTCCATCAAGAGGACGTCGATGTTTCGGTACTTCTCGCGGAATTGGAGCGTCCGATCGTAGCGGATCGAATTGATCAGCTCGTTCATGAAGCGCTCCGAGGACATGTAGGTGAGCCGCAGCTGGGGCCCGGCGGCCTTGATGTAATGCCCGATGGCATGCATCAAATGCGTCTTGCCGAGCCCGACTCCCCCGTAGATGAAGAGAGGGTTGTAGGCGCTGGAGGGTTGCTCGGCCACGGCCAGTGCCGCCGCGTGGGCGAATTGATTGCTGCTTCCCACCACGAAGCGGCCGAAGGTGTATTTCGTGTTGAGGTTGCACAGGGTGGCTTGCTTGCAGGGTTCGTGCAAACCGATCACGCGTCCGTTGTCTCCGAGTGGCGATCCGGAATCGTGGTTCGATCCGCTGTCGAAGAAAACCTGCACTTCCCCCAAGTCGAGCTCCCGCAGAGACTCGCTGATCACGTCCGAGTAGTTCTCTGAGATCCAATATTGGAAATGGCGGTTGGGGACCCGCACGACCAGCCGGCGATGTTCGAGGTCCTCCCGTTCGCAGACGGTCGGCTTGAACCAGAGATCGAAGTTCTGCTCGGAGACCTTCTTTTGAATCGAAGACAGAATTGTGGACCAGAGCTGCATAGCACCTTCTCAGCAGGAGCTGGATTACTGGTGTATTGGTTCAGTCGGAAAGGAACCCGGTCGACCCGAGACCGGTCGGAGCCCGCCGATTTTCCACAGCAATTTCCACAGGTTGTGGAAACTGGAACCGCATCCCCT
>JBFGHF010000044.1:0-12020 GCA_041578355.1 Acidobacteriota bacterium | reverse complement strand
GATTGGCGCTGTAGCCTCCCGAGACTCCCGCGAAGCCGGCCGCCAAGCCTGCGATGGGGTGTCGCCCCACCGCCAGGAAGATGACGGCGGAGAGCGGCACCAGGAGTACGTAACCGACCTCACTGGCGGTGTTGGAAAGCACCCCCGCCATGACGATCACGAAGGTCAGGAGCCTCTTGGGCGCCGAGATGACGAGCAGACGCAGCCCCGTTCCGATCAGACCGCTGCCTTCCGCCACTCCGATGCCCAGCAGGGCGACGAGAACCGTGCCCAGCGGAGCGAAACCGGTGAAATTGGTGATCATCTCGGTGAGAATGCGATGCAGCCCGTTGACGGAAATCAGGTTGACGGGCCGAACCGTCTCGTTCGTGGAAGGGTGAATCACCGAGATGTCGGCCAAGCTGAAGAGCCAGGAGAGCACGATGACAACCGCCGCCAGGATTCCGAAAAGCGAAGCGGGATGGGGAAGAGCATTGCCCACCCTTTCGATCAGGGAAAGGAATCTCGCCACCAGCGATTGTTCGGCGGGGCTGGATTCCTTTGTCGAAGATGCCGCTTCTTCCGATGGTGCGGGCTTTTTCGAAGGCTTCTCTGGCGTCGATTCGTCTGACATCTGGCTCACCTCGCTTGCGTGCTGCCCCCAGAAGGTTCCGGCGCACCATTAGAACCGAGTAGGCCGGGAGTCTCAAGCTCGATTCCCCAATGCGATCCCCGCACTCGCCGCATCTCGACTTTGTGGGCTCCCCCGACCGCTCTCGGTTGAGTAGAATGGGGGTGGTTTCAGCGATAGGCCAGACCGGCGTTGGAGAGTTGGGAGAGCACCCATGAGCGATCAAGCAGTTCTCAAAATCGATGGCAACGACTATGAATTTTCGATCATCGAAGGCAGTGAGGAGGAGCGGGCCGTCGATTTTCGAAAGTTCCGCTCCCGCACCGGCCTGGTCACCCTGGATCCGGGTTTCGGCAATACCGGCTCTTGCCGAAGCGCGGTGACCTTCATCGACGGGGAAAAAGGCATCCTCCGCTACCGCGGCATCCCGATCGAAGAAGTGGCCGAACGGTCGACCTTCCTCGAGACGGCCTTCTTGTTGATCAAGGGCGAACTGCCGAAGCGGGAGGAACTGGCGGAATTTGTCGGGAGTGTGCGCAAGCACACCATGCTGCACGAGGACGTGAAGCACTTCTACCGCGGATTTCCCAAACAAGCCCATCCCATGTCGGTTTGCTCGGCCGTGGTGGCCGCTCTCTCCGCTTTCTATCCGGAGCACCTGGATCCTCGCGCCGATGACGACCTCGATCAGGCCGTCACGCGGCTTTTGGCCAAGTTGCCGACCATCGCCGCCTTTTCCTACAAACACTCGATCGGCCAGCCTTTCATGTATCCGGACAATGGGCTCGACTACGCTTCGAATTTTCTCCGCATGATGTTCTCCACGCCCTGCGAGGATTATGAAGTCGACGAGGTGGTGGCTCGCGCCCTTGACCTGCTTCTCATCCTGCATGCCGACCACGAGCAGAACTGCTCGACGAGCACGGTTCGAATGGTGGGCAGCTCGATGGCCAACCTGTTTGCCAGCATCTCCGCCGGAATCAGCGCACTCTGGGGTCCGCTCCACGGGGGCGCCAATCAGAAGGTGATCGAGATGCTGGAGGCGATCGCCGCGGGAGGCGGCGACGCACGGCAATTCGTGGATCGGGCGAAATCTAAGCAAGACAACTCACGGCTGATGGGCTTCGGACATCGGGTCTACAAGAACTACGATCCCAGAGCCAAGATCATCAAGAAGGCCTGTGACGAAGTACTGGAAAGGCTGGGCATCCACAGCCGGCTGTTGGAGATCGCCAAACAGCTGGAGGAGATCGCTCTCAGCGACGACTATTTCGTCTCGCGGCGGCTCTACCCGAACGTCGACTTCTACTCGGGCATCATCTACAAAGCCATCGGCTTCCCGGTCAACATCTTCACGGCCCTCTTCGCCATGGGCCGTCTCCCCGGCTGGATAGCTCAATGGGTGGAAATGCACCGCGACCCGGATTTGAAAATCGGGCGCCCGCGTCAGATCTACGTCGGAGCGGGAAAACGGTCCTACGTTCCCATCGAGGAGAGGTAGCGGCCGCAACGAACGCCTCCCCACTTGGTTCATTGGCACTGTTCGATATCGGCCCTGCTGGAGATTGCGCGGTTGTCCGGCTTCAACAAGCCAATCGCCCAACAGCAGCAGCAGGACAACAGGGCCAACGAACCAGGTTTGGGGACCCCGAGCTCAGACCTTCACGTACCGGATAACCGGGTTCTGTTGTCCCTCGATCTCTTCGAGGTTGCCGACCCCGAGTTCTCCCCGCTGGTAGAGGTACTCGACGTGGGCGCCTGCTTCCTCCAGCGCCAGCAGGACGTGGTAGCTCTTGACGGTGCCGAAGAGATGATGGCTCACAGCGGAGATGGAGAGAGGTTCGCGGCACAGCTCCAGCGTCTTCTCCAGCCTCCGTTGGTGGGAACGCTTGATAGCGGCGATTCTCCCCACCAAGTCGAACATCGGCTTCTCGTGCCCCCCCAGAGCGAGCCGAATTCCTGGCAGCGATTCGATCTTGGTCAGTGAGTCGAGGTAGTGGCCCAGCCCGGTGTTGGCGGTGATGCTCTCGGGCGCCTGGTGGGGCGTCGTCCGGGAGAGCACGTGATCGGCCGTGAGCAGAATGTCGTCGATGCGAAGACAGACCTGTCCGGGACAGTGACCCGGAACGTGCAACACTTCGAGATCGCCGGGAGCCGTCCGGCCTTCCTCGAGTGGGATCTGAGTGGGTCCCGATTGGTAGCGTCCTTTCCCCCAGAGGTAGACCGACATCAGGCGCGAGCGATTCTTCCCTTCCACACCCGCCGACTCCAGAAACGTTTCCAGTCGTCGGGAGGCGACGACCACCCTCTCTTCGTGACGTTCCAACACCGCCCGGTCGAGTCCGTGGACGGCGATGGGGGCCTCGCACAAGGTCCTCAAAAAGGGCAGTCCCCCGAAGTGATCGATGTGGCCATGGGTGATGAGGATGGCGCCCAAGTCGCTGGGTGCGATGGTGCGGCTGAAGGTTTCGCCGATCTCCCCAAATCCGTTTCGCAGAGCTTGATTCGAGGGAGGCAAGCCCGAACCGCAGTCCACCAGAAGGGGCCGGTCTCCGTCGTCGACGAGGTAGACGTTGCCCAGGAACCCCTCGAAGACGGGGACGGTGATGGAGTAGACCCGGCGTCCGCCGGAAGTGGTGAATTCTTCGACGCTGCCCATTCGAGGCGGGATTATATGTTTTTCGTCTTCCGTCTTTCGTCTTCCGCCCTCCGTATTCTCGATCTCCCGGGTGGTCACTCCGCCCGGAGTCCCACGCCCTTTCCTGTAGACTAGGCAGGCGATGTCGATTCAGCTTCCCGCCCGCGTGCCGCGAAGACTGCTCGACTGGTTGAACGGAGCTGAGCCTCAGTCGACCGCGATTCCACTCGTCACGATCGACGAAGTCGGATTTCCGCACATCGCGATTCTCTCCTGGTTCGAGGTGATCGCAGTCGAAGCGGAAATCTGTTTTTTTCTGCGGGAAGGAACTCACTCGGCGGGCAACCTCTTGAAGCGGCCGGCGACGCTTCTGTTGATCACTCCCGAGTTCGTCCTTTACCTCAAAGGCAGGGCGGCTCTGCTTTTCAGCCAGTTTGGGCATGACGTCTTCCGTTTCGACCTCCACGCCGTCCTGAAGGATCATCCCGCCGTCGAGGAGAGCGGGACCCGCATCACCTCCGCCATCTCGTTTCGGGATGACCTGCCGGTCCGCCGCGAGAGATTGCGCTTGCGTCGGAAGCTGGCCGAGAAGTGTCGAATAGCGAAAGACGGTTGAAACCCCTCGGCCTGACACTCCACAATCGCCTCGATGTCCAAACCGCGGACTTCGACATTGCTTCTGATTCTGGCGGTGGGGATGGTCTCGGTGTCGTTCGGGGCCATTCTGGTTCGCTGGGCCCAAGAGGCGCCCTCGCTCACGATCGCACTTTACCGAATGGCCTGGGCCTGGGTGCTGATCTCGCCGTTTTATTGGTCGGGAGCGGGTCGTGAGTCCAGCCAGGAAGGGAAGTCGGAGTCGAGTTGGTGGTTCCTTGCGGCGGGCGCGGCGCTGGCTCTTCACTTCGCATTCTGGATCGGATCGCTCCGCTTCACCACCGTCGCGGTCTCCACTCTGCTGGGCAACACAGCTCCGGTGATGGTGGCGGCGATGGCGTTCGTCTTTCTCAAAGAGCGGTTGAGTGCTCGGGGCCTGTTGGGCATCGGGCTCGCGGTGGCAGGCGCGACCACCCTGGTTTGGCAAGACCTGGGGCTGGTGGGAAATCCTCGGGGGCCGTTGCTGGCTCTTGCCGGAGCCGCCATGCTGGCCCTTTATCTCGTGGTGGGGCGGCGCGTCCGCCGCGGGCGGAGCCTGCTGCATTACGTCTTTCCGGTCTACGGCTGCGCCGCCCTCTGTCTGCTGCTGATGACAGCTGTTGCAGGAGAGCCGCTGAGGGGCTTCCAGACCTCCACCCACCTGAGCCTTTTTCTGCTGGGATTGGTCCCCCAATGCCTGGGACACACCAGTTACAACTGGGCGCTGCGTTATCTCAGCGCCACGGTCGTCTCGTCTTTGGTCCTGGCGGAGCCGATCCTGGCGACGGTTTGGGCTTGGCTTCTGCTCTCGGAGGGCCTCACCGGAATGACTCTGGTCGGGGGGGTGTTGGTGGGAGGAGGGTTGCTTCTGGTCGTTCGCTGGGGGGACAGGGCGGACTCGAAGGACCCGGTTGAGATAGCCGCCGGGCTGCTGTTTCGAGGGGAGCGCCTGTGGATTCAACGCCGGCCCCCGGGGAAGCATCTCGCCGGGTATTGGGAATTCCCCGGGGGAAAGCTGGAACCCGGGGAGTCACCCGTTCAGGCCCTCTGCCGGGAGTTGCGGGAGGAACTGGGGTTGACGATCAGCCCCGATTCACTCGAGCCTTTTGATGTGGTGGAACACTCCTATCCAGACCGGCAGGTCCGCATCTACTTCTTTCGCTGCTCGGACGCCGCCGACCCGGACCCCGAACTTGAGGTCGATGGGACGTGGGAGCGGATCTCGGGGCTTCCGGAATTCACCTTTCCCGAAGCCAATCGAGCCGTTTTGGATCGCCTCAAAGCACTGGCAGAAGGGCCACCGTCAGAATCAGCAGAAGGACCAGGGCGACCGCCAGATAAACCAGCCTCCTGAAGCTTTGCCGTTCTTCGAATTCCTCGAACTTCTCCTCGAGTCGAAGATCGAGGTCCAAGTCCAGCTGTTTTGTGTCCAGTAGCCCTTCCGAGGGGTTCAATTCCGGGCCGATATGCTGAAGATTGATCAGCCGAGGCAGATACCAGAGGAACGCTGCAACCGCCACGATCACCAGAAGCCACCACCAGTTCTCCCGGCTGAGGAAGGCAATCACCAGGACGGAGAGGAAAATCAGCACGACGAGCAGCAGCCGGAAATGATGCCAGGAGACGATCGGTTTGAACTCGGCGCCGCAGCGCGGGCAAGTCAAGCGGGAAGGGGTCAGCAACGGGTCGGTCCAGAGCCGGGTCTTGCACACCGGGCAGTGCTGTGCCATGACTTCAGGGCGCCTTGTCTTCGCCGCTCTTCAGATCGAGGATGGAAGCTGCCACCACCGATGCCACTCGCTTGCGCAGGCCCACCACGTCCCCTTCGCCGTTGGGGTGAAGCCTGCTCGACATGAGAATCACGAAAGTCTTTGTCGTGGGGTCGATCCAGAGCGAGGTGCCCGTGAATCCGGTGTGGCCGAAGGAACCGGGTGGAAAAAGGTCTCCGCCGACCGTGCTGAATCGTGAGCGCAAGTCGAACCCCAAGCCCCTCCAGTCATTCTGGCCCGGCGGGGATTGATTGGTCGTCATGCGCTCGATCGTCAGCGGAGACAGCAGCCGAGTGCCGCCGTAGTGACCGCCGTTGAGGATCATCTGAGCGAAGATTGCGGTGTCCGCCGCTGTGGAGAACAGACCGGCATGACCGGCCACACCCTGCATCCGAGAACTTGTGGGATCGTGGACCTTTCCCCGCAACATCGATCCGTCGCGTTGTTCCGTGGGTGCGACTCGGCGCCGCCATCTCCGCGGTGGATTGAAACGTGTGTTCTTCATGCCCAAGGGCTCGAAGATGCGCTTCTGGCTGAACTGATCCAAGAGCATTCCCGAGACTTGATGGACGATTTCGCCCAGCAGGAAGAAGTTGATATCTGAATAGACGAAACGGTCGTCGGGCACGGCGATCAATTGTTCCCGGTAGCCGCGCTGTATGGCGGTCTCGTAGCCCTTCCAGTCATCGTCCAGGTCGATGTCGGGCCGCAGGCCAGAGTAGTGGGTCAGCATCTGTTTGAGCGTGACCCGTTCTTTGTCGAACTCGGCGAAATCAGGAAGATACTGCGCTACCGTGTCGGTCAGGGATAGGCGACCCTCCTCCACCAGGATCAGAATCGAAGTCGCCGTCGCGATGACCTTTGTCAACGACGCCATGTCGAAGACCGTGTCCAGGGTCATCGGTTCGCGGCGCGGTTTCAACGCCCGGTTCCCGAATCCCTTGTGATAGACGATTCGCCCCTGGCGAGCGACCAGAGCTATGGCGCCCGCCGTCTCTCCGTCGGCGATGGCGCGGGTGATGACCTCGTCGAGGCGAAGGAGTCTTTCCGCCGACATCCCCACTTCGGACGGTTGGCCCGGCTGAAGACTTGCCGAGCCATGGAGCGGAATGGCGAGCGATGTGAAAAGTGAGCAGATCAAGAGCCCGCATGCCACCCGTCCCGTGATGCGCTGGGGACGTGGAGGGCTGGTGCGTTCGATCGAAGTAGGCTGGCCCGACATGGCCCCATTGTAAGCCCAAGGCGGCGCGGCCTTCCAGGCTGGATTCCGGGTACTGGCGCAGGTTGGCCTTGTCGGGCCCGTGCTCGGGACCATGCCCGGCTTCCGGGGGCGGGCGGGCCGCCGCCCGGCAGACGGCCCTGTGACACGGCTCCTTGACGCGCCATCGGGTTTCGGCACAGCATGTGGGGGTGATCCGCGAAGCATTCGTTCTAGCCGGGGGCCACAGTTCGCGCTTGGGACAGAACAAGGCAGTTTTGAGGTTTCGGGGACAGACCCTGCTGCAAAGAGCTGTCGGGATTCTGGAAGAGACCGGCCTCAGCGTTCGGATTTTGGTGAGTTCGGAAGACGACGTCCACTCCGACCCGCCGGCGCCGCTGCTGCTCGACCGGATCGAGGACGCCGGTCCCTTGGGCGGGATCCACAGCGGACTCTCCGAATCGACGGGGAAAAGGAGCCTTTTCCTCCCCTGTGACTCTCCCTTGGTCACCCCTAGATTGCTCCATCTATTGATGCAGGTCAGCCCGGCATTCGACGTGGTGATTCCGCGCGACGGCGGCCGCCGGCTGCATCCTTTGATCGCCGTCTATTCGCGGGGTTGCCTGGAGGAGATTGAAAGAAGGCTGGCGCAGGGACGCAGGCGGGTCGACGAGCTTCTGGTCAGCCGCGGATTGCGCTGCCGCATCCTCGACACTCGTCGCTACGGCGTCGAGGACAGCTGTTTTTTCAATATCAACACTCCGGAGGATCTGCGGGAACTGGAACTGATGGCGGCAGAAGAGTAAGCCTCGCCAAGCTGCGGCGAGCGACTGTCGTGCCGTCGGGCATTCGGCGATGGCGCTGCCAGCCGGACTGGAGAAAGCTGAGCACAGGCTCGATGGATTCGCCGCCAGCCAAGGCGCCCCGACGGGTCTCGTGAAACCGTCCCCGGCTCAGCTCTCCTGCGTCGCCAAGTCTCTCTTGTTGAGTTTGTATTTCTTGACCTTGTAGCGCAGAGTGTCGCGACTGATGGAGAGCAATCGGGCGGCTTGGCTTTGGTTGCCTCGGGCCTTGATCAAGGCACTCTGGATGAATCCCTTCTCGACCTCGTAAAGATCGATTCCCTGGGGGGGGATGGTCATATGGCCGATCAGGGGGGCGCTCACCCCTCCTTCGCCGGACGAGGAGATCCGTAGGGGAAGCAGGTCGATGTCGAGGGGGCCTTCGTCCTGCAGGATCATCCCCCTCTCGACCGCATTCTTCAGCTCCCGGACGTTGCCCGGCCAGTGATAGTGATGGAATATCCGCATGGCGGCAGTCGAGAAACCCGGAATGCGCTTGTTGAACCGGCGGTTGTAGTCGGCAACGAAATGTTCCAGCAGGGGGCCGATATCGTCTTTGCGCTCCCGCAGCGGTGGAAAAACGATGGGGATGATGGAAAGGCGATAGAAGAGATCGGCCCGGAACTCCCCATCCGAGACCATTTTTTCCAGGTCTTTGTTGCTGGCGCAGATGACCCGGACGTTGGTCTTGATGTCCTTGATCCCACCGATCCGACGGAAGGTCTGGTCCTCGAGCACCCGCAGAAGTTTCGCCTGAAGGTTGAGCGGGAGTTCGGAAATCTCGTCGAAGAAGACGGTCCCCCCGTCCGCCAATTCGAAGAGTCCCTTCTTCATCGATTTGGCGTCCGTGAAGGCTCCTCGTTCATGCCCGAACAACTCGGTTTCCAGAAGTTGTTCCGGAATGGCCGCGCAATTGAGAATCGTAAAGGGCCGACTAGCCCTGCGGCTTTCGTAGTGAAGAGCGCGGGCCGCCATGTCCTTTCCGGTGCCGCTCTCGCCCTGAATCAGGATGGTCACCGCCTCGCTTTCGGCGACCTTTGAGATCAGGCGTTTGAGTTCCACCATCAACGGCGTATCGCCGATGATCCGGTCGACGGAGTAGACCGTCTTCTGTTCGCTCTTGCTCTGCTCCAGCTCTCGCTTCAGTCTCGTGCTTTCGAGAGCGTTGCGCATGGAATGCAGAAGCCGGTCGAAGCTGATGGGTTTTTCCAGGTAGTCGTAGGCGCCGATCTGAAGCGCCTTGACGGCGTCGTCCACGGCCCCGTAGGCGGTGATCATGATGATCGGCGTATCCGGCGAGACCTTCTTGATCGAGAGCAGGAGCTTGAGTCCGTTGGTGTCGGGGAGACGGATGTCGAGCGTCACCAGGTCCGGCAGGTGCTTGTCGAAAAGTTTCAGGGCTTCCTCGCCGTTCTCGGCCTCCAGGACAAAGTACCCCGCCGATTCGAGTTTCTGTTTCAGCGACCACCGCAGCAGTCTTTCATCATCGACGACTAGTACCGTTTTTTCCATCAGCGATGCGATTCCGATGCCCCGCCGGCCCAGTATATCAGGGGGGGAGTGCCATACAGCCGAGGCGCCCGTTTCAAACGGCGGCGGGCCCTGCGAGGAGAATCGCCCTGCAAACTGGCCGTGTCCGACGTTCAAGTCTTGCTCGCGTTGCCGATTCCGGGGACACTAGGCGACATGGAGATGAGTGCCGGGCTGCTCGTGTTTCACATCGTGGCCATCATCGTCATCTTTGCTGCCGGGTATTGGCTCGGGTCGCGCAGCGATTGAATGCGAGTGACCGGCTGACTCGGGACCTGAGACGGGATTTATCGAATCATCCCAATCGTGCGTTAGGCCGCGCAATCCCCGGCGAGCTTTATCAGCGATTCGTGCGGTCCGATCGAAACCAGCGTGTCCCCCGGCTGGATGACAGCCTCGGGATCGGGGTTGAACACCATCTCTCCGTCGCTGCGCTTGATGGCGACCACGATCAGTCCGTATTGACGCCGCACGTCGGCTTTGGCGATGGAAAGTCCCGTCAGGGGCGACTCGGGAGACACCCGCACCTCCTCCAAACCGAGGGCGATGTGTTCTCGATGGGTGGCCAACTCCATGAACTCCACCACGGTGGGTCGCAGCGCGGCTTGAACCACGCGGGAGCCCGCGATCTCGTACACGGTCACCACGCGGTCGGCGCCACCCCGATGCAGCTTCAATTCGGCTTTCTGGTCTGTGGCGCGGGCGATGACTTCGAGATCCGCGTTGAGCCCCTTGGCCGTGATCGTCAAATAGAGATTGTCGGCGTCCGAGGGCAGCAGGGCCAACAGACAACGGGCCCTCTCCACCCCCGCCGCCAGCAGCAGATCTTCATCCGTGGCGTCGCCGTGCAGGTAGAGATAACCGGCTTCGTCGAGCTCGTCCTCCAGCTCCGAGCTCATGTCGAGCACCACCACCTTGTGCCCCGACTCGCTGAGACCTTCTGCAACGGGTCTTCCCAGCCGTCCAAATCCGCAGATGACAAAGTGATTCTGGAGTTTTTTCAGTTCACGCTTCATACGCCTTTTCCCGATGATTCCCAGCAGTTCTCCTTCCAAGATCATCTGTCCGACCTTGGCCGAGGTGTAGGCGGCTAAAAGCAGAGCTGAGATGATGACGAAGGTGGTAAAGACACGTCCCCAGCGCGAAAGTTCGCTGACTTCGCTGAAGCCGACCGTCGAGATCGTGATGACCGCCATGTAAAACGAGTCGAACCACGACCAACCCTCGATCTGAGCGAAGCCCACCGTGGCAAAAACGAGCAGGAAGACGACCAGGAAGAGCCCCAGGAGTATGCCCCCGTATCGTTTCTGGAAACTTCTTCTCATTTTTCCTGGTCAGCTTAAACGATTTTTCAGAACGGTGGGTAGGTTGCTCCCTGGCTTTCCGCCCCGGACTGGAGAGCGGGGACCGCTGAGGGAAGGACTATAATGCCGGTCATGCTCAAATTTCTGGTCGCGATGGTCGTTGTCGGCGCCGTCTCGGTATGGATGACCGCTCGAGCGCCCGAATCCGGATTGGCGGGGTCGTGGAGCACCGAGGACTACCGCATGGCCGAGGGCGCGCGGCACCCGGTTCGCGGCACCCTGTTCTTCAGCGAGAAGGACTGGATGGTGCTCTTCTTCGTTCTGGACGACAAGGGGAGGCCGGTTCGAGGTTCAGCCGAGGGGGGAGTTTATGAGCGGAGCGGCGATAGCCTGGTGTTCCGCCACAACCATCATCTTTCGGGCGGAAGCGCACTCGAGGGATTGGCGGAGAGCCCGCTCCGTATGGAGATCCGCAACGCCTCCGAAGCGACCCGCGAGGAATGCCGCATCGAACTCGTTCAAGACCGGCTCGTCATCCACTTTCCCAGCGGTAATTCGATGACTTTCCAGAGGCGTTGAGTCTCGCTGACGGTCTGCGCCCTCTCGCGGGAGCGGCTTCTGTACGGGAGGTCAGCCCGGAAAGGACCGGGCTCTTGGGCACCGATTCTTCAGGGCGCCAGATCGGCGTGGTAGGCGTTGACCCGCGTCCGGTCTCGCTCGAGGCGAACCAGCAGCTTGGCGGAAACCCATTCCAACTGGTCCTCCTCATCCCCGATGAGCTCCAATCCTGAGGCCGACTCCGTCATTTCCCGGTAGGCGTCGTAGAACTGGGCGGCATCTTGTTCGGAATCCCAAACCGTTTGAAGGTAATAGGCGCCCCGACCGTCATCGCTCTTGAAATAGTGGAAGGAATCCCCGTCCCAGCCTCGAGAGGCGAGCCGGGCGGTGGGTTCGCTCAGATGCTGCTTGAGCCACAAAAAGGTGGTGAACTCGCCCAGCACGTTGCGATAAGCCGATTCCCACTCGCCGGGAATGGGCGCGGGCGGAAGACCGGGCTTGACGACTTCGGGATTGTCCCTTTGACCCGTGTATTTGTGGGGATGGAGAATCTGTTCCGTGGAGCGCGGGAGGTCCGCGTAGACTTTTTCCAAGTCCTTCCAGGGATGCCACTTGCGGTAGACCTGCATGAAGCGGGCGCCGTAACTGTAGGGGAAAGTGAGGGATTCGCGAAGAAACTCGGGCGCCGCGACGAGTTGTTTGTGGGTCTCGAGATTCTCCACCGACATTCTCTCGTAAACCTCGACCAGATTGGGCAGGTTGAGGAAGGTGCGCTTCATGGGACGTAGCATGTGGTCGAGCATCACCGCAACCGCTTCACCTTCGACGATCGCCCGTCTGGCAAGCGCCCGGTCGTCGTTTTCTCCCTCTTCGTCGAGGATCGAAGCCAAGCCGAAGTGTTGGTCCTGGAGCGCGTGGACCAGCTCATGCGCCAGGGT
>JBFGHF010000043.1:0-12022 GCA_041578355.1 Acidobacteriota bacterium | reverse complement strand
GGATCAGATTGTTGATGTCGTCGTCGGAAATCGGGGTGCCGTCGGCCTCTCTCAGATTGGTGGCGGTGTTCAATAGAGCCGCGCGAACCACGCTGGGAGTGAATCCGGGCCGAGCCATTGCATCTCTCACCAGTGCGGCTGAACCCGAAATGTGAGGACCCGAGAAGCTCGTGCCCGAGGCGATCACGAAACCGGTGGGGCTGCCCAGGGCTCCGATCTTGCTGGCTCCCATCAGGATGTCCACGCCGGGGGCCGTGATGTCCGGCTTGACGACGGCGAAGTCGTTGTTGGGACCGCGCGAGCTGAAACCGGCCGTGTCGGGGACAAAGGCGTTGGGGTCGGCCAGGTTGATCCGGACGGGGGAGTTCGAGAGCGCGCCGAAGTCGCCACTTTCAAATCCCACGGTATCGCGCAGAAAAAGTCCGTCCTCGCGCGAAATGGTGAACACGGGGATGTTGGAAGGGGCCAAAACGCTTCCGATCTGGCCCGCCTCGTTGTTGTAGACGATCAGGGCGATTCCTCCGCGGCTGGCGCATTGCGACGCCTTGTTGCCGAAAAGCCCGGTGCCGCTGGCGCCGCCGTCGACGGTGCTTCCCCGTTCGGCCAGGCAGATTCGCCCGTTGACCGAGATTGGAACCTGGTCGGGGGTGTCGCCCAGACCGATGTCCACGTAGTGCTGCGCCACGGGTTGATCAAACCCCATGGCGCCGTTCGACTCCGGAGCGAAGAAGGAGAGAAAGTTGTCGCCGGTGTCGGCAAACAACTCCGGATTGGCCGGCGAGCCCGGGTTGTCGTGGATCGAGGGGTTCATCTCGAGAACGTCCACGCTGTTGGGGGCCACACCGGGGTCGACCGTCGCCGCCGTGGATACGACCAAGCGGCTGGCGCTGGGCGAACCGATGATGTTTTCCTGCGGTCCCGCGTTGCCCGCCGAAGCCTCCGGAAAAACACCGGCGAACTGCAGGTTCCCCGCCGCCACTCCGTTGGCCGAGTTGGGGTCGCCGCTGTCGGAGCCGAAGCTCATGTTGACGACCGTGGCCACCGGCTTGGGAAATCCGAAGAGATCGGTGGCGGCCACGGAATCTTGCAGAGCCAATTGAGTCTGGGCGTTGACGCAGGAAAGGCTGGGGCACACCTTGTAGTCCATCATCACCGCGCCGGGGGCGACGCCCTCGACGATCTCGCCGTTGTTGGTGATGTTGTCGGCCCTCGCCTTGAGTCCGCCCGCCGTGGTGGCCGAGTTGGTGCCGTGGCCGGTGTCGTCGCCCTCGATAGGCGCTTGGGCAAAGAGAAAGCGGTAGCCGACCTTGGGATGGCTGTCTCCGGGCATGTAGGGCTGTCCTTGCAGCCGAACCGGGCGAAAGTCGCCGCTGCGCATCTCGAACTGAGAGTCGTCGAAGCGGCTGTCGAACATCGGATTGGTGTGGTCGATTCCGGTGTCGAGAACCGCGATCACCTGCCCACTACTGGAACCGTCGTCGTTGACCACACCTTCGCCCCTGATCCCGAGGCTGCGGGCGCTGTTCGGTCCATTGCCCCGGATGTAGGCGACACTCTTGTCGAGCATCAAGCGGCTCCCGGTGTCGACCGAGATGTGCTTGACCTCGCTCAGCCGCCGGATGAGACCGACGTCCCAGCCCGCTACGGAGAGCCGGACTGCATTGATCAACTCCGTGAACCTGTGGGGCAACGAAACCGTCTGGCCCGCTGTCACCAGGTCGCTGCCGGTGACCTCGAACGAAATCCCGGCGGCCACCAGCTGTTCCAGAAACTCATCTTGGGCCAAACGGACCGCAGCCCGATGCAACTCTTCGTCAAACGGCTCTCCCTGGCTCAGCGCCTCATAGCGAGCCACCACCGTCGGAGCCGGTTCGGTCAGCTCCACGAAAATTTCAGTCTGAACCTGTCCCAGCAAGACAGTCGTCCCGAAGGACCAAATCAGTAATGCCTGCAACCATTTTTTCATCGCTCTGCCTCTCCTCTTGTCCCTTGTTTTCCGGTGAGAAACTCCGGCCGTCGTGCAACCCACCCGTGAAGCAGAGCAAATTGTCTTTCGGAACCAGCAACGGCGACAATCGGGGAAACACCCCAAAGCGACGGACAAAACACCCCAAAGCGTCTTCCATCTCCCTGCTTCCGTCTTTTTGCCGTGTTTTGCGGGTGAAATCGGACTTCGGCAACCGCCTCATCGATCTTCTTGCGGCCAAGCCAACCCCGGAGAAACTTCGCCTCTTCTCCGTGTTTCCCCTGCTAGGATCGGGGCAGTTTCGTTTTCCTAACAATTGGTCTCTGCGCTCGGTGTGACGCAGCCCGAGTACGTGCCCTGAGCGGGGTAGGTGGGGTGAGGCGTGGGTAGCGCCGATGTCGGCAGAACCCGGAGCGCGGGCTTCCCAGCCCGCAATTCTCCCCGAGCCGTCGGCGCTTTTCCGCCTGAAATTGCAGGCAGCTTTCGTTTCGGCCGTTGCTTCAGTCGTGTCCGACGCTGATCAGGTGATCGCGGGTGCGAAACAGGATCGCCCCCTCGGCAATGGCGGGGGACGCCATGTGAATCTCGCCCAGGGGGTTGACGGCCAGGAGTTCGAACTCGGGCCCTGCCCTCACGACATGGACGTCACCCGTTTCGCTGGTGTAGTAGAGCTTGCCGCCGGCGCTCACGCCGGACGCAGTGAAGCCGCCTCCGCCGCCGAGCCGTTCCTGATAGAGGCGTTCGCCCGTGGCGGCATCGTAGGCGCTGAGCACACCGTTGTCGCGACAGACGTAGAGATACCCGCCCACCACGAGGGGGGTCTGCATGTAGGCGCCGCTGCGGCCCAGGTTGCTCCAGGCCAGCCCCTCATTGGAGGTTTGTTCCGCGGTTGGCGTGATGTCGCCCCGGGCGCTGCTTCGGACTGCGTAGATGGGGGCCATGCGGCCGTGGGCGTTGGTGATGTAGATCAGACCTTCGGCCACGATCGGCGTGGGGACCGGAATGTCTCCTCCTCCTTTGATCCTCCAGATCTCGCTGCCGTCCTCGAAATCGTATCCGCCGATGTGCTTGTAGCCGTTGACCGCGATTCGCGTACCTCCATCGTGGCTGTAGATCGAGGGCGTGCTCCAGGTCGGAACCTCGTCGCGGGCAACCCGCCAGATCTCCCCACCCGTCTCCACGTCGAGCGCGGCCAGAAACGAGCCTTTTTGCACGTCCACCTGGATGATCACCCGGCCCTCATGGATGATAGGAGAGCTGGCGAAGCCCCACTGAGCCCGAGGAACAACGTAATAGCCCGAATCGAGCAGGCCGAAGTCCTTCTTCCAGAGCAGGTTGCCCTGGAAATCGTAGCAGTAGAGACCCTCCGACCCGAAGAAGGCGACAATATGCTTTCCGTCGGTCGCGGGGGTCGAATTGGCGTGGGTCGACTTGGGATGCCGCTTGATCCGGGGAACACCCTGATGGGCCGCCCGGTCCCAAAGGATTTTCCCCGTTTTGCGGTCCAGGCTGAGGACCCGGAAAGAGTGCACCGTGTCGTCTTCGACGGGCTTGATATCGCCGTAAAGTCCCACTTTTACTTCGGGATCGGCCTTGCCGCTCACCGCCGTGGTGAGGAAGATGCGATCGCCCCAAACCACGGGACTGGAGTAGCCGAGTCCGGGGATGGCGGTCTTCCAGAGCACGTTGTCGCCGCTCTCGACATTCCAGGCGGTGGGAACCTCGCCACTTCCCTGCCCTCGGGCATCGGGTCCTCGAAAGGACGGCCAATGAGCCTCTGGTTCGGCCGCCGCCGCGAGCAGACTCATCGAGAATGTTACGGTCAATACCAACTGCATTTTGCTCCGTTTCACGCTTCCCTCACTTTCATCGCCTGCTCCACCCCGAGGGCGTCGGCACAGCACAAGTGTAGCGGAGAATATGTCTCGAGCCACGGTTCAAGACCGACGAGCTGCTCCTGAGTTTACAGAATCCGCCCCCGGACTCATGGGCGTGTTGCCGGAATCGCGGAATTCCTGCGATTCGGCGCGAGCATCCTTGACAGAGCGGCGTTCGTGAGTACGCGGACAAGGAGTCGCGGGCTTATGTCTTCGTTCTCACGGATGAAGCTCTGTCAGCTTAGCCGCACCCCATTTTCGGCAACACGCCCTCACCAACGAAATTCCGTCAGTGGCGCCGCCCCATGATTCGGGCAAGATGCTCGTGAGAACGGGACAAAGCCTCGCGCCGGAGGCGCGACGAGCCTGTAGCCGATGGTTGAGCGAAGCGACACCACCGGATGGAAAGCAGAACCACCGAAATCGCACCCCGGAGCGTGTGCGAGAACCTTGATTCCCCCGCACTTCTCATCGCGTCGACGGCTTTACATCCAACGCGTTCTGTCGCATTCTTTACGAGTGCGACACACCCTCACCTTCGGTTTGCTGGGTATTCTGCTGTCGACCTGCGCGGCGCCCCAGAGCCTTCCCCTTCAAACCGACGAGGAGGAATGGGTCGAGCTTTTCAATGGCGAGAACCTGGACGGCTGGCGCGTCAAGATCCGTGGGTACGCACCCGGCGACAATTTCGGAGACACGTTTCGCGTCGAAGAGGGCGTTCTCAGAGTCGACTATGAGGACTACGATGGCTTCGGCGACCGTTTCGGTCATCTCTTTTACCAGGAGCCCCTTTCCTATTACGATTTGACGGTCGAATACCGTTTCGTAGGCGATCAGGTCGCTGGCGGCCCCGATTGGGCTTTCCGAAACAGCGGCGTGATGTTCCACTCCCAGTCTCCCGACTCGATGCTCCAAAACCAGGATTTTCCGATCTCGATCGAAGCCCAGTTCCTGGGCGGGAGGGGATCGGGTGAGCGGCCCACGAACAACCTCTGCACACCCGGGACGCACGTCGAGATGGACGGCGAGTTGATCACCCGGCACTGCGTCGATTCCGAATCCGACACCTTCCACGGCGATCAGTGGGTCCGGGCGGAACTGAAGGTGCTTGGCGGCGAAAAGGTCGAACACCGGGTGAACGGCCGCAAAGTCCTCGAATACGAGAAGCCGCAAATCGGAGGCGGTGCGGTCAACGATTTCGACCCGGCGCAAAAACAGGACGGCCGGCTCTTGGAAGGCGGTTACATCGCCTTGCAGAGCGAGAGCCATCCCATCGAATTCCGCAAGGTCGAACTCTTGAACCTGATGGGATGCATGGACCCCGAGGCGAGCAACTTCAAGTCCTATTACGTCAAGGCCGACGAATCGAAGTGCCGCTACGAGCGTTGAACGTCAGCCTCGATCCAGGACATGCCGGCATTTATGAAACTGCGCGTCGAACCGGGAGCTGGGCCCGCGGGTATGGGGTTGCTCAGCGGCGGGCGATCTGACTTCGGTTTCGAAGTTGTCGCCCCGCGACGGCCAACAGGAGCAGAGTCAGGATGATCAAGCCCCAATCGCCGAGCACCGGAATCACCTCCGCCAAAACGACCGTCAGGGGCAGCGTGGCGGATCCGGCGGGTCCGGAAATCACAAGTTCACCGGGACCGGGGGCCAGGTCTTCGGGGATCTCCACCTCCAAGAGGGAGTCGGAGATGACGCGGAAAACGACGGAAACGCCGTTGATCGTGGCTTGGTTGACGCCCACGAAGCCGAAACCCGTCAACCGCAGCCTCTCCCCGGTCAGTACGTCTCTGCCTGGCTGGAAGCGGTCGAAGCCGAGCGCCGCGCACAGATAGACGGACTGGTTGGTGGCCGCGAAGATCCGATCCGGGCGCGTGCGGTCGACCCGCAGCCGCGTCAGGTTGAATACCTGTTCAAGACCCGGTGCCAGTTCAGTCCATGTGGCTCCCGAGTCGGTGCTCTGAAAAACACCTTGCAGGTGCACCCAACTGTAGAGTGTGGCCGGATTGGAGGGGTCGATCGCGGTCGTGAGAACGGCTGGGGCCGGAAGGCCCGTGTTGGAGGCCTGCCAGGTCGCTCCACCGTCGCTGCTGCGAAAGAACCCTCCCAGCGATGTGGCGGCGTAAACCAGGTCGGGATCCGAAGGGTCGACCGCCAGCTGGTTGGTCGCCAGCCCGCTCAGCGCGTTGCTTCTGACAACCCAGTTGGCTCCGCCGTCGCTGCTGCGGTAAACCGCGTCGGAAGAAGCGTAAAGGGTCTGACCGTTGGAGGGCGCCACAGCCAGGGCGCCCACGAAGAGGGAGAGGATTCCATTGTTGGAGGACGTCCAGCTGGCTCCCCCGTCGCCGCTTTTGAAAACACCGTTGTTCCGGACCCGGGCGTAGACCACGCCGCTGACGGCCGGGTCGGCGACCAGTCCCAGGATGCGCAGGTCGGGCAGGCCGGAGTTGACCGGCGCCCAGTTGGCAGCGCCATCCACACTCTTGAACACCCCCCCGCCGAAGGTCCCGAAGTAGACAGTTGCCGGGACCACTGCATCGATCGCCACGGCTCGGCCCCGCAGATCCGTCAACCCGTTGTTCACACGAGCCCAGGTCGCACCGCCGTCGCTGCTCTTGAAGACGCCGGCTCGCACCTCCGCGGCGTACCAGGTGTCGGGCGAAACCGGATCCTGGGCCAGGTCGAACATGGAAAAAGCGGTCAGGCCCGAGCTTGTCGGGACCCATGATGCGCCGCCGTCCCCGCTGAGAAACACGCCGTCGCGAGTCCCCGCATAGACTCTCGAAGACTGGCTCGGATCGATCAGCAGCGTGTTCCCGTTGAGATCCGTCAGGCCTGTGCTGGATGGGAGCCAGCTTCCACCGCTGTCGCCGCTGACGAAGATTCCGCCGCCGAAACTGCCCGCCAGCAGACGTGCGCTATCTGCCGGGTCGATCACGAGAGAGAAAATCGCGCCCGGGGGAAGTCCACTGCTGGACGGTTGCCAACCGGCCGCCCCGTCGGTGCTCCTGAAGACGCCCGCCACCGAGGTCGCCGCGTAAAGCGTGTCGGGATCGGAGGGGTCGATCTGAATGCTCTCGATCCCCAAGCCCAGAAGATCGCTGCTGGGGAGATTCCAGATCGCACCACCGTCGGTGCTCTTATGGACTCCGGAGGAAGTCCCGGCATAGAGCTTGTTGGGACTGGATGGGTCGACCACCACCCTTCTCACGTTGAGCGGTAAACCATTGTTGGCAGACGCCCAACTGGTTGCCCCATCTGTGCTCTTGAAGACGCCGCCTGAAGTCGCAGTGTAGAGAGTCGAAGGAGTCACCGGATCGATCGCGAGACCTTCCGCGAAAAACGATGTGATCCCGGTGTTGGCGAGAATCCAGGTCATCCCCCCGTCTATGCTCTTGTGGACCCCGGCGTTGGCAGTACCAGCGTACATCGTGGCAGCGTCGGAAGGATCGACGGCCAGGGCGAAGACCATCGGCGACAGCAGGCCGGCACTGGCCGAGGTCCAGGTCACCCCGCCGTCGGTGCTCTTGAAGATCCCGGAATCGAAAGTCCCGGCATAGAGAACGGACGAATCCGAGGGGTCCGTCACCAGGGTGGTGACAAAACCCCGCTCCGGGCCCAGCGGCGCCCAACGGACGCTTGCCGTCCCCGAGCAAGTCGCCGCCAGCACTACCAACGTCAAAGCGAGAAGCTTCGAATTCAATAACTTCAAGTTACGCGCATTCCCGAATCAAGTAAAGGTCTCAGCATTCCACTATCGTAAACCGATATGGCCAACGCAGAACGCGGCTTCCGCCTATCCCAAATCTGGAGGCGGCTGACTTGACGGGTCGCTACGTCGTCACCCGACGCCGACGAACGAGGTCGAGAGGCTTCCATCCCCTTGGCGTGGCATGGGTGCGGGCGCTAGGATGTCACCCTCCGACCCATCTCTCAACCAGGAGGAATCGTGCTCAGAAACATCCTGATTCTCATACTCGCCGGCTTCCTGATGGGCGCAACGGGCATGGCCCAGCTGTCTCATCGTTATCAAACCGACTTCCCTGCCGAGGAGCTGATCCAGCGGCGGGCCCGGGTGCTGGACGCCGTCGGCGCCGAGGCGATGGCCCTGGTTCAGGGAGCCGCCGCAACCCCGGGATTCGTGGTCTTTCGGCAGTCCAACGAGTTCTACTATTTGACCGGACTGGAAGTCCCCCACAGCTATTTGCTGCTCGACGGCGAAACCCGCCAGTCGACTCTGTTCCTGCCGCACCGCGACGAAGGCCGCGAGCGGGGCGAAGGCAAGATGCTCTCGGCCGAAGATGCGGATCTGGTCAAGGAATTGACTGGAGTGGACGCCGTGCTGGGCGTGGAACAACTCGGGCGGCGGCTCTACCGCAAGCTGCTGCGGCCTCCCGCTCCGGCGCTCTACACCTTCTTCAGCTCCGCCGAGGGCGAGGCACAGAGCCGGGACGAACTTCTGATCGGCTTGGCAGGTTCCATCGCCGACCCCTGGGACGGGCGCCCCTCCCGCGAGGGCCATTTCCTGCATCTGCTCAGGACCCGCTATCCGCAGCTGGAACTGCGCGATTTGACTCCTGTCCTGGACCGGCTGCGAATGATCAAGAGTCCCCTTGAGGTGGAATTGATCCGCAAGGCCAGCCGGCTGGCCGGTTCTGCTTTGGTGGAGGCGATGAAGTCGACCGAACCGGGCGTTTTTGAATATCAACTGGACGCCGCGGCGCGCTATGTCTTCCTGGTCAACGGGGCCCGCGGCGAGGGCTACAGGTCCATCACCGCCGGCGGTCAGAACGCCTACTTCGGGCATTACTACCGCAACGACAGCGCGCTGCGCTCGGGAGATCTGGTGTTGATGGACTACGCTCCCGACTACCGCTACTACACCAGCGACGTGGCCCGGATGTGGCCCGTCAACGGCGTTTTCGATGAGGGTCAGCGGCAACTCTACGGATTCATCGTCCGCTACCACGAGGCCCTGATCAAGCGCATCCGGCCGGGTGTGACCGCCGATCGGATCCTGGACGAAGCGGCCGCGGAAATGCGTCAGGTGTGGGAAGAAACTCAATTCACCAAGCCGGAGCACCGGGCGGCCGCGGAAGCTGCACTCCGCTTCCGAGGTCATCTATCCCACCCGGTGGGGATGGCGGTCCACGACGTGGGCAGCTACCGTGGCCGGCCGCTCCAGCCGGGTCAAGTTTTCTCCGTGGATCCGATGCTCTGGGTCCACGAGGAACGTCTCTACGTGCGGATGGAAGACGTCGTCGTGGTGACCCAAAACGGAGTCGAGAACTTCACCGCTTTCCTGCCCACCCAACTGGACGAGATCGAAGCCGTGATGCGCGAGGAAGGACTGATCCAGAAGACCCCGCCCCTGAGAGAATTCGAATAGAACCCGTCCCTCTCGCGCTGTCACATCCTGAGCTAGCATTATTCACCAGCCTGCTACTGCGGCGCCGGGAGCATCGACGCTGACTGCGTTGCCCACCCTCGGCCTCCTCGACCTAGTGCACGACTACGCGTCCGAGGGGGCCTCGAACGTAAAGCCTTCCTCCTTCGCCAAGGCTTCGGAGGACCGAAAGTTGATGTGCGACGCCAGACAAGCCGTTGTATCTTCTAAGATAGACACTCGGTCCGTGGGAGTAGGGGGGCTCCGCCGTGGGTCAACGCTTTCGGCGTAACTGAAAGGTATGGATATGCCCACTTGGACTCGGGGCCTGAGGGAGTCGTGGAACTCCCTGCTCCAACTTCGGCCTGGATTCCGCGTCGTTTTCAGTTTCTACCAGAGGGAGTCGACCTACTCTCTCGCCTTGACCAGTCTTTCGGCTTGCGCAAAGCACGCCTTCCCTGACCTGCGGACCGACCTGGTTTCCGTCGCCCGGGGAGACGACCCTGATGAGTTCGCTCAAAAGGTGGCGCGGCTCAATCCCGATTTGCTGGCCATCACGGCCATGCATCCCACCTGGCTGCCGATGCTGCCTTTTTTGGAGGCCTTCCATGCGCTGAAACCCGGGACTCCAGTGTTGGTGGGCGGCTACCAAGCGATCTTCAGCCCGGAACAGACCCTGGGGCACCCGGCGGTCGACTACATCTGCGTGGGAGACGGGGAGAAGCCCTTTTTGGAATTGATCCGACGTCTTCGCAGCGATGGCGCCAACCGGGACGATCCCATTCCCGGGATGTGGCTGAAATCGGCCTCGGGTGAGTTCGTCAAGTCAGCGCCGGTCCTGACCGACGACTTCGAGAACCTCCCCTTCCCCGACTACACGATCTTCGAACGGGACGGCGGTCTGCGCTGGTTGAGTCCCCACGCCATCGAGTCGAAGAACTTGACCACGCTGCCCATCATGTCGGGCCGAGGCTGTCCCTACAAGTGCAGCTATTGCAGCAACACTTCGCTGTTGGAGCTTTACAAGGGCAAGGGCAGTTTCCTTCGCAAATACAATCTCGAAAAACTGATCGACGAAATGGTCCGCCTCCGCGACCGCTACCAGCTCCAGTACTTCCAGTTCATGGACGAAACCTTCTCTTTCGACAAGCCCTACGCCTATCGGCTCCTGGAGCTCTACAAGGACAAGGTCGGCCTGCCGTTTTCCTTCTTCGCCCGGGTCGAACAGATCGACGACAAGTTCGCCGGCATTTGTGCCGCGGCGGGTTGTCACTCGATGTGGTTCGGGGTCGAAAGCGGCTCCGAGAAGTACCGACGACGCTACCTCGCCCGCAAGATGACCAACGAGCGCGTCGTCCAAGCCACCGACTGCGCCCGGCGTCACGGGATCAAGCGCATGATCTTCAACATGATCGGGCTCCCCTTCGAGACCCGGGAGAACATCTTGGAAACGCTCGAGTTGACGCGGAGGATCGATCCCGAGTTGGCCATCTTCGGGCAGTTCCTCCCTCTTCCCGGGACGCCGCTTTACGGGCTGGCGAAAGAAGCGGGCCTGCTGCTCGAGCCCTCTGAAAAGCAGGGCATGTGGGCCATCGGAAGCCTCAACATCAAGGAGCAGCCGGGGTTCCTGCGCCAAAAGGAGTTCAAAGAGCTGGCGGACAAAATCCTCAGCTATCTTTACGAACACAACCGATACGACGACGATGTGAAAACAACCCCTGAGCCGTCGCCTGTCGAATCGCTGCGTCCGGCCTGGATGTCGAGCTGAGGCAATCCTCATTCTGCCCACCATCCCGGGTTCTGCGGGATCGGGATCGGAGAACTATGGAGATCGGCTTGGACCGGCCTTGGGACCGATTGATCACGGAAAGGATCCAGCTGCTCAGCGGCTGGATTCGAAACCCCGGCGGCGAGGACCTCAGCGCCAGCCGCGGCGACCGTGAGATCGCCCTTCGATCTTTCCCTCACCCCCTGGCGCGCGACTCGGAGATGCAGGGTTTTTACGGTTTTCTGGCGCTGCAGGAATTCCTTCCCTGGGTGCGACAAGGCAGGCTGCGGCTCCAACTTCGAGCAAGATCCACAACCCGAGAACTTCACCTGCGGGTCTCGCCCCTGGCCGAAGAGGCGGCACAAGAATCGCCCCTCGACCTGAACGTCTATCCCATGTGAAGGGATCAGGAATCAGGTGAAAAGCCCCACACTCTGGTATTTCCGGGACTGGGGTGCGTAGGGGGGACTTCGCTCAACTTTTTGATCCGAATGAAGATGTACCGCCATGGCTGGGACTTCCCCGTCTATTCGGAGGCCAACGAAAAAAGCCTGTGGGAGAGGCTCTGCCGCAGACCCGGCTTTTCCGTGCGTTGGATCGACGGACATCACTGCTACGACGCTGCCACTCGTTTGCCGCAGAACTTCGCACGCGTCACCTTGCTCAGAGAGCCGCTGCGCCGCATTCTCTCGGTCTACAACTACAACTCACTGGTCCACCCGCGAGACTTCCATTTCGCCACCGTCGAGGACTTCCTGCTCTCTCCTCGACTCCGGCGCTATTCCCAGGCAACAGGGCTGCTCCGCTGCGCAGGAATCTCCTGTCCCGACGACACCCCCGACGACGAACTCTACTCCATGGCCCAAGAGGAACTCACTTCGGCTTACACCTTGGCCGGGATCACCGAGCTCTTCGAGGAGTCGGTTTTTCTGCTCGGCCGGCTGGCCGGCTATCGAGACGTCAACATGTGGTGGAGGATTCTCTCCGCTCCCAACCGGCTCGCCCCCTCGGAGCTCCCCGAT
>JBFGHF010000042.1:0-12028 GCA_041578355.1 Acidobacteriota bacterium | reverse complement strand
TCGAACTCCGCGCTTCGCTCTTCGAACTTCGCTATACTCGGCGCCTCAAAGGGGGGAGAATCGATGCCCAAAAAGACCTCGTGCGAGCGTGTGCGCCGAGTCCATCGAGCGGTCGTCCTCTACTTCATCTTCGTCTTCGCGGCCATGATCTGGCCGATCTATCCTCTGTTCTCGCGAGTTCGTCCGCTGATTCTCGGAATGCCGTTCTCGCTCTTCTACCTGGTTGTTCTTCTCCTCGTTTCGTTCGGGGTCATGCTCAGCCTCTATTTTTGGGAAGACAGGCGGGGGGAGATCGAATAGATGCCCCGCTGGCTGATCGTTTTCCTGATCACTCTCAGTTATCTGCTGATCTCGTTGATGGTCGGCCTCTTCTCCGGACGCCGAGCCTCCTCGAGCACAGAGGGGTATGTCGTCGGAGACCGCAAGCTCGGTTTCCTGGTGATGTATTTCGTGATGGGAGCCTCCATCTTCAGCGCCTTCGCTTTTCTGGGGGGGCCGGGCTGGGCGTATTCTCGCGGCGCCGCGGCCTTTTACATCGTCTCCTACGGGACCATCGGCCTCGTCCCCTGGTATTTCATCGGACCCCGAGTGGCGGCGCTGGGCAGGCGCTTCGGTTACGTGACCCAGGCCGAGTTGTTCGCCCACCGCTATCAGAGCCGTCTGCTCTCCGGCCTGCTGGCTTTGATCAGCCTGGCCGCCTTCCTGCCCTACCTGCAGTTGCAGATGCAGGGGGCTGGTTACGTCTTCAATGTCCTGACCGAGGGCCGGGTTCCGGTCTGGGGCGGAGCCGCCATCGCTTACGGGGTGGTACTGATCTATGTCTTTCGCAGCGGAGTGATGGGAGTCGCCTGGACCAACACCTTTCAGGGGATTCTGATGATGGCCCTGGCCTGGATCCTGGGACTTTATCTTCCCTATCGGCTGCACGGCGGCGTGGGCGCCATGTTCGAGCAGTTGGCGGAGAAGGTGCCCGAAATGCTCACCGCCCCGGGGTTGGACAGCGGCGGAGTTCCCTGGACATGGGGCGGTTATTCGAGCGCCATCGCCATCTCGGCTTTGGGGTTCAGTCTCTGGCCGCACTACTTCATGAAGATCTACACGGCCCGCAGCATCCGAACGCTCAAGCAGACCGTCGTCTTCTATCCCACGTTCCAAATCTTCCTGGTGCCCATCATGTTCATCGGGTTTTCCGGAGTCTTGGCCTTTCCCGGAGTCGAGCCCGCCGACGCCATCCTGCCCACGATCGTGACCTCGATGGACCTGCCGGCGCTGGCGGTGGGCCTCTTCTGCGCAGGGGCGCTGGCCGCTTCGATGTCGACCGGGGACGCCCTGGTTCATGCCGCGGGGTCGGTGATGGTGAAAGACTTCGTGCGGCCGCTCCTTATTCCTTCGATCGATGAGCGCAGTGAGACCCGGATGATCAAGGTCCTGGTCGTCGCCATCGGAGCGCTCGCCTACTATTTCGCGGTGTTCTCGGACCTCTCTTTGGTCTACCTTCTGCTGCTTTCCTACGGCGCCATAGCCCAGCTTTTTCCGCTCTTGATCGTCACCCTGTACTGGCCGCGCTCGACCCGAGTCGGCGTCCTGGCCGGCTTGTTGGTCGGTTGCGCAGTGACCCTGATCTGGAACATCTATCCCCAGCTTCAGTGGGAGCAGATCCACCCGGGGATCTTCGGCCTGGTCGGGAACGTCGTCACCATGGTGGTGGTCTCGTTGCTGACGCGCCCACCGGAACTTGAGCATATCGAGCCTTTCATGGCCCAGCCGAGGGACTGAACGCAGATTGCGCGGAGAGCTCCCTTCGCAGACTCTGCGCCAGAAACCGCTTCACCTTGCCGGAACTCCGAAAAGATGGGATTCTGAGCCAGGAGCCAAATACCCATGAACCTTTCCGACTGCGTCGACTTCCTGCAACGACTCATCCGAACCGAGAGCCTTCCCGGGAGGGAGGCGGAGATTGCCCGGCTGGTGGCCGTGGAAATGGAAAGGCTGGGCTACGACCGTGTCTGGACCGACTCGGCCGGCAATGTCATCGGTTTGATCGAGGGCCGCGGCTCGGCTCCCGCGGTCATGCTCAATACCCACCTGGACCACGTGGACGTAGGCGACCACAGACAGTGGCCCCATCCTCCCTTCGGCGGGGAAATCCATCAGGATCGGGTTTGGGGCCGAGGAGCCATGGACATCAAGGGACCGTTGGCGGCACAGGTCTATGGGGCCGCCCAAGCGGCGGAAAAGGGTCCACCCGGGGATGTCTACGTCAGCGTAGTGGTGCAAGAGGAAGTGGGCGGGCTGGGAGCCAGGCACTTGGTGACCGAGCTGGACCCGCCTCTGGTGGTCGTCGGAGAGGCGACCTCCAACCAGCTCCGGCGCGGGCATCGCGGCCGAACCGAGTTGGCGCTCCGCGTCCGCGGGCGCAGCGCTCATGCCAGCGCTCCCGATTGGGGCGTCAACCCCCACTTCGTAGTCGCCCGGTTTCTCTCCGCTTTGCAAGAGCTCCCCATGGATTCCCATCCCGATCTCGGTCCGGCCACGGTGGTTCCAACCCTCATACGCAGCGACCAGACCAGTCCCAACGTCATCCCCGCCGAGATTTGGCTGACCTGCGACTGGCGGACGGTGCCCGGGCAAACCGCCGAGGGCATCCGGCAAAAACTCCAGAAGCTGGCCGAGACCTGTCTGATCCCCGGCTCGGAAGTGGAAGTCGAGGTGCCCGTTTTCGAAAGGGTGAGCTACACGGGACTGAAGATGAACATCCCGTCCGACAATCCCGCCTTCATCCTGGAGAAGAACGATCCCGCCCTGCTCGGCGCCGCGTCGGTCTTGAGCGACGCCATCGGCCTGGGAAAAGCGCCGGGTGTCTGGAGGTTCGCCACCGACGGCGGGCACTTCGCCAAGGCCGGACTCAAAGTGATCGGTTTTGCGCCCGGCGAGGAAGAATTGGCCCACACGGTGCGAGAGTCGATTCCCCTGGCTCAGCTGGAGACGGGAATCGCCGGCAACCGAGCCTTGGCTCTGGAATGGGCCTCCAGCGCTGCTTGAGTGAACGTGGCGCAGGCTGCCAGCCTGTTTTCGAGAGGACGCCTACTCGGCAACGGCAGGCAAAGGGAAACTCCTGGCGTGCCAGGAGTGCTGAAAATCGAGTTCGAAGCGTCCCGAGCGCAGCTCGCCCAGCTTTACGATCGTCGTGTCGAAGACCGGCGTTCGTACCGTCACCCCGCCTGATTCCGTCAGATCGCGAAACCTCAGGAAAGGCGAAGACTGGATGGAGCCGTCCTGGGCTCGGAAGAAGACGAGGCTGTGCTCCAGGCCGTCGAGGCCATGGGTTTCGCGCAAGAACTTGAACTGGCGGACACAGCTGTCGATGGAACAACCGCTCACTCCGTCCGAGGAGATTGCGGCGACAAGAACAAAGCGGTCGTGGACAATCTCAAATCCGCACTCTACAGGCGCCCCGTGCGAGGACCATTGCGGCATGAAGGTCTCGAGGGTTTGCCGGATGACCGCCTTTTCCCGGTCGCCTAGCGGATCTTTGAAGCCGAATACCCAGAGCTGAGCCTCATCGGGCAGATGAGCGAATGCCTGCCAATCGGTCATGACCTCACTATAGCAAATGGCCAACTCCACTTGCCGCCTCGGAGGACGGAAGACGGAGGACCTCAATCCACACTTGTGAAGTGGCCGTGAATGCAGAGCCAGAGCCCGTCTACCTTGACGAAGATACGCGTCGACTTGCCCCGACTCGTAAAGCGAGTGCCGGCCGTGTCCCTTCGGTAACCCTCGTCGGTCCAGTAGTAGGTGACCCAGGCCACGTCTCCCCGGATGTTGACCTTTGGCTGGTGCATCTCGGTATGGACTCCCCGTACCCGCGCCAGGTAGCTTGCCAGGCTTCGAAGTTCCAAGTCTTTGCCGTCAGCCCGGTAAGTGTCGGTCTCGCCGAAGGCCGAGTAGTCGGGATGGAGCCGGGATGCATAACGCTCCAGGTCGCCTTTCTCGATTGCGTCCCACATCTCGGTCAAGGTGTCCAGGACCTGCTGCGCCGGTTCGTCGGAAGGCTGCTCGAAGGCAAGAAGAGGTGTGAATAAGAGCCAAGAGGCAAGCAAGAATTTCATTTCCCGTTCTCCCTTTTCGCTGTTCAAAGTAGTGAATCGTTGTCGGCCAGTGCCGAAGCACCGCCCGAGTTGCGCTATTATATGGGGCTTGTCCGGCGGGCCGAAAGCAGGTACGAGTGCATGCGGGAATGACGGTGTCAATGGAAAGCCGAGTGCTGGAAAAGCTGGAGCAGTTCGACCAGAAAGACTGGGAAGAGGCGGTTCTGCTTCTGCAAGAAGAAATTCACCCCGTGGATCGAGATGCGGTTTGGATCTGGTTTTCTTTCTGGCCGCTCAAGCTCTGGGACGCCCTGCAAAAGCCGGAAGAGCTGGAAGAGCTGATCAGAGAGTGGCGCCTGCGGGGCAACTACCGCCTCGCTGATCAACTCGACCAATCGGTCTCCTACCTCTACGGTTCCCGCTGGTGGCCGGAAGTCAAGAAGGCCGTTCTCTCCTGGGACGGTGAATCGAAAGCTATTGCCGAACTGGTGCGGGGCACCTCCGCCCCATTGGCAGCCCGCCTCGGTGTCTCCCCAGATCTCCTCACCGGTATCACGGCGGTGGCCTGGATGGCCCTGCGCCAGGTCGGCCCCGACTCCTTCGGCGCCGCTGTGGATGCTGTTTCGCCATCGTCTCGCCGCTCGTCGCCGGAGAGCATCGCGGAGCGAAGAGAGCGGAACCGCGAGCCTGGTTTTTGGGAGCGGTTGGTCTCCGGAGCGGACCGCCGCCATCGAGTCTACTTCGATGAGAAGCGCCCTGGAGAATTCTTTCAAGCCAGAGAGGAACAAGACCTCTCCATGGCCTCGCGATCCGATGAGCGCGACTATCAGTCGGTGGACCCGCGTTGCCTGGAAGGCCCGATTCCCTTCGAATGCCGCAGCGGTTCCTGCGGCCACTGCTGGGTGGGGATCCTGGGAGGCAGGGAGAGGCTGGCCGAGCAGACGGATTTCGAGCGCCAACGCCTTCTCTACTTCGGATACCTCTCTCCGCACGTCAAAAGCGAATCTCACCCGGTTATCCGCCTGGCCTGTCAGTCCCACTGTCACGGCGACGTCACCCTGGTGATTCCGCCCTGGAACGGGATGCTGGACGGCCGCCTCTGAATCCGCTTTCTCGATGAAGCCAATGCTCTCTGGTGAGTCTTCGACACGAGCCCTTGATGGATTTGAAACGGTCAAGCGCCGGGCGGAAATGAAAACATGAGCGAGCACGTTACCGAGCACAAAGAAGGGGGACTCGCCGAACTGCCGGCAACCGCGATCTGCGGAAACGACATCACTTCGTCCTGTCTCTACGTATCGGCGCTTTCCGTCATTCAGGCGGGGAAGTACGCCTGGGTCGCTCTGCTGATCGTGGCGGCGGTCCTGTATCTCTACCGGCGCATCTACGGAGAGGTCGTGGGCGCCCTCCCGCTCAATGGCGGCGCCTACAACGCTCTGCTTAACACCACCAGCAAGTCGATGGCCTCGATGGCCGCTTGTTTGACGTTGCTTTCCTACATGGCTACGGCGGTCATATCGGCCAGCGAAGCCATGCACTACGCCCACACCCTTTGGCATGCGCTGCCCGTGATCCCGGCCACGGTCGTCCTGCTGGCGATCTTCATGGGCCTGACGATCATGGGTATCGGCGAATCGTCCAAGGTGGCCATCTTCATTTTCATCACCCACCTGGTCACGCTCTCGGTTCTGGTGATCGCCGGAGTCGCCTATGTGGCGACGCACGGCGTGGAGACCCTCTCCGCCAACTTCGCAATGCCCGTCGAAGGGGGCTTTGTGCGGGCCATTTTCTTCGGTTTTGCGGCCGCCATGTTGGGAATATCGGGCTTCGAGAGCTCGGCCAACTTTGTGGAAGAGCAGGCCGAAGGTGTGTTTCCCAAGACGCTTCGCAACATGTGGCTGGCCGTCAGCTTCTTCAACCCCGTGATGGCCTTTCTGGCCCTGGCCTTGGTTCCCATCCCCGAGGTGGCCGAGAATCAGGAAGCCCTTCTTGCCCACATGGGCGCCACGGCCGCGGGCGATTGGCTGGCCTGGGTCATCTCGGTGGACGCCGTTCTGGTGCTCAGCGGCGCCGTGCTCACCTCTTACGTCGGTGTGACGGGCCTGGTGAAACGGATGGCCCTCGACCGCTGCGTTCCCCAGTTCCTGCTCAAGACCAACCGACGAGGCACCACTCATCTAATCATCATCGGCTTCTTCCTGCTGGGTGTTTCGGTTCTGTTCATCACCAAGGGCGAGATCCCGGCCCTGGCGGGCGTCTACACGCTCTCCTTCCTCTCGGTGATGATTCTCTTCGGCATCGGAAACATTCTTCTGAAAGTCAAGCGGGCGCGCCTTCCCAGGCCCGAGCGGGCCAGCTGGCTGGCTCTTTTCATCGCCTTGCCCCTGACTGTGATGGGCCTCGTCGGCAACGTTCTGATCAATCCCCGCTACATGTTCGTCTTCCTCCAGTACTTCGTTCCGACGGCTTTGGTGGTATTCATCATGCTGGGACGTATCGGGCTCCTCAAAGCCTGCCTTTTCTTCATCCGCAGGGTGAGCGAGGCTTTGGGCGAGGTGACGACGCGGCTCTCCAAGGCTATTCGCGACCGCATTCGCGAGATCAACTCCCAGCAGATGGTCTTTTTCACCAGGGGCGACAACATCGCGAACCTCAACCGGGCGGTTCTCTACGTACGGCGCAACGAGCACACCAACCGGATCAAGATCGTCACCGTGGTCAAGAGTGAATCGGACGTGCCGGATAAGCTCAAGAAGGACCTGGAGTTCCTCGACCGCACTTATCCCGAGGTCGATATCGAATTCGTGGTCATCGAAGGCGAGAGGTTCGGACCCCCACTGATCCGCGATCTCTCCAAGAAATGGAAGATTCCCACCAACTTCATGTTCATCGGCTCCCCCGGCGACCACTTCATCTACGGCCTGGCCGAGCTGGGCGGGGTGCGCCTGATCATTTGATGTTTCGCGGGCTGTCGCTTCGGGCTCCTTGACCACGGCCGTCGTTGGTGAGAAGACGGCGAGCTCTTTGGGAAGAGCCGTCACCAAAGGCCTTCGAAGGCGATGCTACACTGCGTCGTTGACATGGGTCTGGACACGGTGGAACTGGTCATCAGAGTCGAGGAGACCTTCGGCATCTCGATTCCCGACGAGCGCGCCGGCCGCATGCAGACCGTGGGCGATCTTTACGATTGCCTGCGCAAAGAGAGCAGCGCGGGCCGACGAGTCTGCCTTTCCGCCGCAGCTTTCTACGCGATCCGGCGGGCAATCAGGCTCCGCTTCGGGGCTCCTGATCGACTCCACCCGGAAGACAGTGTGGACGCCGCGCTGCCCCGATCGGGCCGGCGCGCCGCATGGCGGGAGCTGGAGCGGGATCTGGAGCTCCGGTTGCCCGACTTGTCTCGTCCCGTTTGGCTTGTCTGGCTGTGCGGCGGATCGCTGGCACTGTCCGCGGGTTGGGTCGCTCTGACGGCGAATGCCTCCTACGGCCCTGTGGTTTCGGCAGCCGCCCTGACCGCCTGGCTGCTCGGTGGGGGAATCGCCGCCGCCGCTCTGACGCTGCCTTTCGCCACCCTGCCCGGCCCGGCCATCTCCACCTTCGGCTCGCTGTCCGACCAGGTCCTGGCCTTGAATTACGCGCGTCTCAGCGCACAATACGATTCCTCCAATCCATCGGATCTCTGGAAGTCCCTGCGCCTGGTGATCGTCGACCAGCTGGGCGTGAAGCCCCACCAGGTGACGAAAGCTGCGCGCTGGGTCGACGACCTGGGGGCGGACTGACGGTCCGTAAACGATGCCGATTTCGATTCCGACAGGTCCCGCATAGCGCTTGGGCGCTGAGCGATTCGTCCGGCCCACAGTTTGGCTCGAGTGGCCCGTTAGAACGGTGCCCCTTTCACAATCAGGGAATACTCGACTCGGTATCGCACAGGACCCGGAAAAAATGCTGCCACTCTCCAAGATGGCGGCTCGTCGTCTGGAATGAAACGAAAACCACACTCGCGTCACCTAAAAGAAGAGATCGAGAGATCCGGATTCAAGAGTCGGTGTCGCCTTGCTCGAGGGGGGACTGCGGCTCTCTTTATTAGCCACAGCGACTCGTGCCCTGCTCTGTCCGACAACGACCTCGAGGCAGGTCGCAACAGCCATGAAGGCGGAGACCACATGTCCCACACCATTAAAGGCAAAGTCACTCAGATAGACACCGGCGATCCCGTACCGGGAGCTCTCGTCGAGCTCTGGGACCGGGACGCGGGCCCCGACGACCCCCTGGGCACGGTGACCACCAACGCCGCGGGAAAGTTTCAGCTCTCCTTCGGATTGGCCGACTACATCGATTTCTTTCCCACAGATCTCAAGCCCGACCTCTACTTCGTAGTGCACCTGGGAGACGAATTCCTGGGCAGCACCAAGGCCGCCACCCTGTGGAATCTGGACGCCGGCACGACCAAAGTCGAGATCCAAGTCGACGCCCCCACGGAAAAGAAAATCGAGCGCCATATCTACCTGAGGGTCGAGCCCATTTTCGACTACTGTCCGGTCGACCCGGCCACGGAGAAACCGTTGGGTGTGGAGTATCGCCGCGACTGCATGCGCAACGTGGGGCACGAGGACGGAGCCATACCCAACTCCGAGGCCAACGCCCGCACGCTCGACGCCATCATCTATCGCGAGTATCTCGACGCCACTTACCTGGTTCCCAAGCCGGACAAGTTGATTGCCGCGGACATCAACGAGCCGGTGTTCCACAGGCGCGTGCCCGGCACGGTGATTTACGCAAAGCCCGGCGAGATCTTGAAAGTGCATGTTTGGAACAGCGATGTCAGGCTCCACTCTTTCCATATCCATGGAGTGGAATTCGGCATCGACTCGGACGGGGCCTGGCCCTTCGGTGTGGAGTCCGCCGACGGTCGGCGCAGCGACGAAATCTGCCCGGGGGAGACCTGGACCTACACACTCTGCGTGACCGAGGAGCATATCGGGGTCTGGCCGTTTCACAGTCACCGCATGGCGGGAGACAGCATCGACCGCGGGCTCTTCGGGGGGTTGGTGGTGCTTCCCAAAAAGCAGCGCAGGCCGGTCGTCAGAGTGGTCCCTCGAGTTCGGGAAGTCCTTGACGTGGTCAGAAACAAGTTCCCCGAGGAGGTGAAGGTCGACCCCAATCTCTTGATCGACCCCAACTTTCGCTACCGGGTGGATGTCGAAATCGACTTCATCAGAGAGCTCATGATGCACGAGGGCATCAAAGGGCTGGAGCCCAGGGCCAGGGTGATCCACGCCCCTCTCTTTTTCCACCGCATGCACGACGGCGCCTCGAGCCCGATCTTCGACACCGGCGAGATTCATGAACTGGGCGGCACCGCCGAAGTGGAGTTCGACACGGCGGGGACCTTCGACTACTTCTGCGCGATTCACCCCTCGATGGAGGGCACCGTGGTGGTCGACCCCGCGGCCGACCCGGGGATCGATCCGGTCGTGGTCCAGATCCAGGACAAGGACGACGTCCTGAACTTGCCGATGGGTTTCTACCCCAATACTGTTACGGTCTTTCCGGGAAACAGGGTCCGCTGGGTGAACAACGCCAAGGACCATCACACCGCCACCTCCAAGGAGGGGGCGTCGCTGCCCACCCACTGCTTCAACGGACGCGCATTCATCGGGAATTCCCCCACCATCGTCGGATACTCTGGGCAGACGATCCGCTGGTATGTCTTCAATCTCGATCTGGGCGACACCTGGCACAATTTCCACCCTCACTCGCAGCGTTGGAAGTTCGCCGATCAAAATGTCGATGTCCGCAGCATCGGCCCCGCCGAGTCCTTTCAGGCCGAGACCAGGATTCCGCCGGTGATCCTGCTGACCGACGAAATGAAGAAGATCCAGAAACCCAAGCACCGCCCGGAAGATGCCGAACTGGTCGAACTCAAGGGCGAGTTTCTCTTCCACTGTCACGTGCATCACCACATGATGCACGGCATGGTGGGAATGGTTCGGGCCAAGCAGAAGGTCTGGCTCACTCCCGAGATGAGAGAAGAGGTCGAATCGCAGTTCCTGCTTCCGCTCGACGACGGGGGCAATGGGTGTCCCGAGGTCGACATGCAGCGCTGCGCCAAGAAAGTGATCGGCACCATCGAGGAACTGCCGGTCGACCCGGTCAAGGTGTTCATGCACGCTGCGCTCCTTCCCAAAACCAACAAAGTGCTCTACTGGGGGAAGGACGAGGACGATCAACAAACGCGCATCTTCGATGCCGATACGGAGACGGTTTCGCCACCGCTCAACCAACCGTCTGCCTTCGAGCCGCTGGAGTGGGATCTGTGGTCCGCCGCTCACGCCTTCCTCGACACACCGGAAGGGCACCTGCTGGCGCACGGCGGATTTGCGGGGTCTCCGGCTGTGCATTCGTTCCTGTTCGATCCGGACTCGAATAGTTGGAGCCAGACCGGAGACACGGCCAACGGTCGCTTCTACCCCACCACCATGACCCTCGACGACGGCCGTATTCTGACCATGTACGGGACGGGGGGACCGAATTCGGAGACCCTTGAGATCTTCACCAAGGGCTCACCCGATCCGGCTACCGGGACGTGGGGCGGTCAGAAGGACTTTCCTGCCGCCTTTCCGTTTTTCTTTTACCCCTGGACCTACCTCTTGCCCGATGGTGACCTGTTCAGTGCCGGGCCCCAGGCGACGACCTATAAATACGATTGGAAGGCCGCACCCATCGTCCCGTCTCTGACAGAGGGGACCAATGCAGGTGTGAGAGGCAGCAACATGGATGGGACTTCGGTGATGTTCGCGCTGCGCCCGCCCGATTACAAGGTCAAAGTCCTGATCACCGGCGGGATCGGGGCAGCGGCCACTCAATCCACCGAGATCATAGACCTGTCCGAGGCCGCTCCGGTCTGGGTCGAAGACCCCAAGTGGACGCTCAACCAACCTCGCGTGGCCTGCACGGGAACTCTGCTTCCCGACGGCAGGGTGGCGGTCGCCGGCGGCTTTGACGACGGCGGCGGCACAGGCGGACATATCGAAGTGTTCGATCCCCAGAATCCCGATCAAGGCTGGCGGCTGGGCCCGGTTCTGGCCCACGTCAAGCTTTACCACTCGACTATGATTCTCCTCCCCGACGGGACGGTTCTGCTGGGGGGCGAGGACAACACCGTGGGCCCCTTCGAGCGCTGGTACCCGGACTACTACTTTCTATCCCGGCCCACCATCTCCAATGCCCCGGCGAGCGTGATCTTCGGGGCCGGGCTCACCATCGAAACGCCCCAAGCGTCCAGCATCGCCGAGGTGGTGATCGTGCGTCCCGGGGCGGTCACACACGGCTTCGACATGTCACAGCGTCTGGTCGAGTTGGAGATCACCGCCACCGGCGCCGGGACGGTCGATGTCAACGCACCGCCCAACGGCAATGTCGCACCTCCGGGGTGGTATCTGCTCTTCGTGCTGAACGGGAGCCGCATCCCATCTCTGGGACGCTGGATGCGTCTCACCACCTAGCGCTCGCCGCGGGCGGGGGACACAGCCGGAATTCAATCGGCGGGAGAATCTTCCCCGTCGAGGTACTCCCTGAGCGGCTCGTCTTCCACCACCATGTGATCGGTGATGTGAAACACCTCGGCGAGAAAGGGATGCGCCAGGGCCTCCTGGCGGTCGAGGGTCCGGCCGATGATCTCCACATCGCGCCAAGGGGACCGTTCGGCGTCCAGAACTTCGACCTCGTACTGGGTATCGCCCGACCGCAACTCGAGGGCGAATGCCACTCTTCGCTCCGGCGGGGCGTCCTCACCCCATTCCCCGAGACTGACGGTCGCCACGACATTCCGCGCCGGGTGGTTGTCGGAAAAGCGCGCGTAGTAAATCGCATGCGCATCTCCGTCCTTGTAGACGAAGCGCGTCAGCATAGTGGTTGTGCCCCCGCAACAAGAGCAGGGA
>JBFGHF010000041.1:0-12205 GCA_041578355.1 Acidobacteriota bacterium | reverse complement strand
TCCGAGGCCCAGTTGATCAATCTCGCCTGGAATTGGAACGAAATGAAGGAGTCCCGCTTTCAGCAACTCTTGGAGAACTACGGGAACTTCCTGGCTGCTTCCAGCGGCGTGGGGAGCCCATACGGCGGCCTCTTCGCCCTTTTCCATCTCACCCACATCTCGGCGGGACAAATCACGATGACGATCCAATACGTCGGGGACCAGCACAACCTGCTCGAGCAAGCCGTGGACGCCATTCGGTTGGACGATCTGGACCATGTCGGGCAGATCTTTCCGGTCGGCTACCATCATTACCTGGGCCCCTCCATTTCGATTCGCCGCATGCCCTGGCTGGAAGCCACCCAGATTCTGAACAGCTCGGGGCCCAATCAGCGTGGCAAGTACAAGTCGGCCTACATGATCAAGCCCTTTGCAGACTCTCAGATCGAAGTTGCTTAGGAAAACTATCGCCGGCTGCAGCAGGCCAAGGCCCTTTGGGATCCGGGAAACGTCTTTCACCACGACCAGTCGATAGAGCCGTCCGGTTGATCGAGCCAGGAGCCCAGGAGGCAAAAGCCAGGAGCCTTAACGCACCCCCAGCTCGTCCAAGAGATGCTGGGTGTTGCGCCAGGCGGGAACCACTTTCACGTTCAGATCCAGGTACATTCGCTTGACATCCAGGAAGAATTGGATCTCTTTGCGGGCTTCGATTCCGATTTCCTTGATCATCTTGCCGCCGCGGCCGATGACGATCTTCTTTTGACCCGGCTTTTCCACGATGATGGAGGCGGCGATGCTGACGAAGCCTTCCTCGCGCTTCGATTCGTCGAACAGCTCGACCTGGACGGCGGCCGAATAGGGGATCTCCTGGCGGGTTTTGGCGAGCACCTTTTCCCGGATGATCTCAGCCACCACCGAGCGCTCCCGCTGATCGGTAACCTGATCCTCGGGATAGAGAAAAGGCGCTTCCGGGAGATGCCGCTCGATCACCTCGATCAGCTGATCCACATTCTCACCGCTCTTGGCCGAGATGGGGACGATTTCGCGGTAGACGTCGAACTCGTTGTAGGACTCGATCACGGGCAGGATCTTGGCCTTGTTGACGGCATCCGCTTTGTTGAGGGCGAGGATGACCGGGACCTGGGCTTGGCGCATCAAATCGACGGCGTAATTTTCGCCTTTCCCGAAACGTTCGCTCACGTCAACCAGGTGGACCACCACGTCCACACCTTTCAGCGTCTCGTAGACGGCACCCATCATCCGCTCGTTGAGCAAGAAACCGGGCCGATGAATTCCCGGGGTGTCGACGAAGACGATCTGAGATTCCGGGGTCGTTCGGATGCCCTGAATTCGGTAGCGGGTGGTCTGCGGCTTGTCGCTGACGATGGCCACCTTCTGCCCCACAAGTCGGTTGAGCAGCGTCGATTTCCCCGCATTGGGCCGACCCAGCAGGGCCACCAGTCCCGAGCGCCGCTCTGTTTTCTGCTCTTCGCTCATGGAGCACTCTGCCAACACAGCAATTTCCTCAATACTTTCCAGCGTGTCACAGCCATAGCATCGAGCCTTCCAGGGGAGATCCGCTTCCCTATGCTGGGAGGTTGTCACCCTTCTGTCATTTCCGGTCGATTTTGCGTTTCGAAATATCCTGCAATCAAAGCCCTTTGCTGGCGTTTGCTCAATTCTAAAGCTGTGACACCCGGGCGGCCTGTGCCCGGCGGGAGGTCAAGCGGTGACTCCGGGCTTTCGGGCCGAATAGCGCTCGATGCGGTCCCAGAGGAAGCCGGCGATCTCTGATTTGGGCGCAAGCGAAGATTCTTCCACGTCTCCCCCGGGGGCGATCAGCGACACTTGATTGGTGTCGGCGGCGAAACCCGCGTCGCGCCTCGAGATGTCGTTGGCGACGATCAGATCGAGATTCTTCTTGAGGATCTTATTTCGCGCGTTTTGCACAAGGTCTTCCGACTCGGCGGCGAAACCGACCAGGAACTGCTCCCGCTTGCGCCGACCCAATTCGAGCAAGATGTCGGTGGTGGGTTCCAAGCGGAGACTCTCGGGAAAATCGCTTTTCTTGATCTTCCCCTCCGAAATCCGGCACCGAAAATCGGAGACTGCCGCGGCCATGACGACGATGTCCTGCGCATCGAACCGCGCCAACACCGCCTCCGCCATCTCGTCCCCCGACCTCACGTCGACGCGCTCGACACCCCAAGGCGGGCCGAGCTGGCTGGGACCGGACACGAGGACTACTTCGGCCCCCCTGCGGGCCGCTTCTTCCGCGATCGCATAGCCCATTTTTCCGGTGGAACGATTGGAGATGAAACGCGCGGCGTCGATGTCTTCGACGGTGGGTCCGGCGGTCACGAGCACCTTCCTACCGGTCAAGCTCCCCGAGGCCTTCACCACCCTCAGCGCGGTTTCGACGATCTGCTCGGGTTCGGCAAGGCGGCCTTCCCCCACTTCACCGCAAGCCAGATATCCGGCCCCGGGTTCAACGATCGCCACTCTGCGGCCGGAGAGGATCTCGAGATTCTCCCGTGTCGCCGGGTGGCGCCACATCTCGACATTCATGGCCGGCGCCACGACGACTGGCGTGGTCGTCGACACATACAGCGTGGACAGGAAATCGTCGGCGATCCCGCGGGCGAATTTGGCCAGGATGTTTGCGGTCGCGGGAGCCACCAACAGCAGGTCGCTGCCGCGGGCGACGGAGATGTGCTCGATTTCAGTGCCGCCGTCCTCAAACAGGTCGGAGATCACCCGATTGCCGCTCAGTTTTTCCAGGGTGAGCGGCGTGATGAAATGGTGAGCGCTGGAGGTCATCACCGCAACGACCTGACAGCCATTCTCCTGGAGGAGCCGCAGAATGAACGCCGACTTGTAGGCCGCGATACACCCCGTGACACCCAGGACCACCCTCATTCTTCGTTGTCCTCTTCCAGAATCTCGTAGGGCACCAGTCCCCGTTCGACTTCGCGAATGGCGACGTGGGCCGGCTTGCGCGACTTCAAATTGATCTTGGGAGGGGCTCCGTTCTGCAACTGCTTGGCACGCTCGGCCGCCACCAAAATGAAACGAAACTTGCTGTCGAATTCCTCGGGCACCTTTATAATCATCCCCGCTCCTTGGCGCTGTTCAATCCGTTTCCGAAAAACTTGCTGCGACCTCTTCCTCCCGGTCTCGCATTCTCGTCAAGCGGCAACGGGCGGCTTGAATAATAGATTTTAACTCATTGACCGAATCCTCGAACTCATCATTCACAATGATGTACTCGTAGCGACCGTAGAATCCGATCTCGTGGCGGGCCTCCTGCAGCCTCTGTTCAATCTCCCGAGGATCGTCGACGCCACGTCCCCTGAGCCGTTTCTCCAGCTCCTCCATGGAGGGAGGCAGAAGAAAAACCATCAGCGCTTCGGGGATCTTCTTTTGAATCTGCAAGCCCCCTTGGACATCGATGTCCAGGATCACATCCATTCCCCGCGCCATTTGCTCTTCCACGAAGCGGCGACTCGTCCCGTAATAGTGTCCGTGCACCCGGGCATGCTCGAGAAAGACCCCGTGTTCGATCATTTCCTGGAACTCGTCGGATTCGACGAAGAAGTAATCGGCGCCGTGCTTCTCGTCGCCCCGAGGCGGACGGGTGGTGTGGCTCACCGAGAACCGGACGTCCGACATTTCGCCTATGACGCGCCGCGCCAGGCTCGTCTTGCCCGCTCCGGAAGGTGCGCTCAGGACGACCACACTTGCTCTATTCCACATTCTGTACTTGCTCGCGCAGTTTTTCGATCTCGACCTTTCCGTCCACCGCCACTCCCGAGATCTCCACCAATGGCGACTTGGAGACGATCGTGTTCATCTCCCGGTTGAGCTCCTGGCAGAGAAAGTCGAGGTTCTTGCCGATGCTCTTGCGGGTCGAAACCATCACCTCTCGAAATCGTCCCAAATGGGACCGCAGCCGAGTCAGTTCTTCGCGAATATCCGAGCGTTCGGCGTGGAGGATCACCTCCTGGGCGAGGCGGCTGGGGTCGACTTTGGTGGAGCCGCGCAGCTGAGTGATCTTCTCTTCCAGACGGGTGCGGTAATGACCGGGCAGATCGGAAGCCAGCGGTTCTATCTTTTCAACCGCCTTTTCGATCGCGTCGAGCCGCCTTTGGAGTTCCCGGGCCAGGTTCTCTCCCTCGACGGAACGAGCTCTTGCCTGCTGGGCCAATGCTTCGTTTATAGTCTTCCGCACACAGTCATGGAACTCCTCGGAAGAGAAGTCCACCGCTCCCGCGGCGAGCACTCCCGGGAGCTGAAACAGGGTGTCCAGAGAGAGGTGTCCCTCGATTCCCAGGCTTCCGGCACGGTTCGCCATCTGTTGGTAGGCCTCCACCACCGACTCGTCGAGTTTGTAGGGAGTTCCGGCGGCCGCTTCGATCTTCAAGCTCAGCTCGACGCGGCCTCGATAGAGCTGTTGTTTGGCGAGATCTCGCAACTCCGTTTCCAGGGAGCTCAATTCGGACGGGATCCGGGTCCGAATGTCGAGAAAGCGGCCGTTGAGCGAACGGACTTCCACGCTGATGGTGGCCCCGTCGACCACTGCCGTGGCTTGCCCGAATCCCGTCATGCTGCGCAAGTTGCGAACCTCCGGTCTTTCCGTCTTCCGTCTTGCTGCCTCGGTCGGGTTCGGCGGAGCTTGCGGCCGACTCGGCGAATTCCGAACCCGATTCCGATTCTCTTCACTCCCGAGGATTTAAGAAAAAGAGCCACTGATCGACGGACCTAGACAACAACCGCATCCTCGAATTGCAGCTCGTAGAGCTTGCGGTAGACCCCCGACTTGGCCATCAGGCTTTCATGCGTTCCCGACTCGACGATGCGGCTGGCTTCCATGACGACGATTCGGTTCGCCATGCGGACGGTGGAGAGGCGGTGAGCTATCACCACCGTGGTGCAGTGACGCATCAGGTTGTTGAGGGCTTTTTGGACCAGCCTCTCCGAGGCGCTGTCGAGTGATGAAGTGGCCTCGTCGAGAATCAAAATGGGAGCTTTCTTGAGAATGGCCCGAGCAATCGCAAGACGTTGCCTCTGGCCACCCGACAAGCGTTGGCCTCTCTCGCCGATCACGGTTTCGTATCCTCGGGGCATCTTTTCGATAACCCGGTGTATGTAGGCCGCTCGCGCCGCCTCTTCGATCGCCTCCAGACCGGTTTGGCGCTGACCGTAGGCGATGTTGTTGCGCACCGTGTCGTTGAAAAGAAAAGTGTCCTGCGTGACCATGGCAATCTGCCCCCGCAAAGAGGCTTGGGTGACATCGCGAACGTCCAGCCCGTCGATGGTGATCCTGCCGCCGCTCACGTCGTAGAAACGAGGAATCAGGCTCACCAGCGTCGTCTTCCCCGCTCCGCTGCGGCCCACAACGGCCACGATCTCGCCTTTGCGAATGGTCAGGTTGATGTCCGAAAGCACCGGCATCTCCTGGTTGCTTTCGTAACGAAAGCAGACGCCCTCGAAGGAGATGTCGCTCCCAAAGGGAGGCAGCACGACTGCGTCAGGGCTGTCCTCGATTTCGATCGGCTCGCCCAACAGCTTGAAAATTCGCTCCGAACAGGCGAAAGCCTGCTGATAGAAGAGGTGCATCCGCGTGAGCTTGCGGATCGGTTCGTAGAGTTTGAAAAGAGCCACCACGAAGGAAACGAAGGCCCCCACCGAAGCGCCTTGGCTGATCTGAGTGTTGGCGTAGAAGAGAAAGGGGACGAAAAGCAGGTATCCCATGAACTCCATGATCGGCGAGCTGGCCGCGGTCAAGCGGGTGCGACGCAAGTTGAGCTTCACCTGGCGGTCGGCCAGGAAATCGAAGCGGCTCCGTTCGTAGGTCTCCATGCCGAAGGCCTTGACGATCGTCTGACCGGTGATCGTCTCCTGCAAGGCATTGGAAAGATCCGAAATCCTCTCCCGCACTCTCAGGGTGAGCGAGCGGATGCGCTTGCCGAACTGGGTGGTGACGAACCAGACGAAGGGCGCCAACAGGAAGGCCAACAGGGACAGCTTCCAGTCGATGTAAAGCACCAAAGCCAGGAAGGAGACGAGGAGAACGAACTGTCGCAAATAATTGGTCAGTTGTTCGCTCACCGCCTGCTGCAATTCTTCGGTGTCGGAGACGACGCGGGCCATCAACTCGCCGGTGCGATGTCTGCCGTAAAAAGCCAGGGAGTGGTCGAGCAGCCGAGCGTAAAGGGTCTTCCGCAACCGGGCGACCACGTTCTGGCCGGCGAAAGCCATGAAGTATTCCGCGAAGAACAGAAAAACGCCCTTGAGGAGTGAGAACCCGACCAGCAGGAAGGCCACCTTGAGGAGCGCGTTGGGACCCTGCAGACCCAGTGTGGTTTGCAGAAACTGAAACTTGGGTGTGCCGCTCTCCGCCCCCCCCGCCTTCGACCAGAGGTCGAAGATGGGCTCCAAAAGCATGACGATCAGAGCTTCCAACCCGCCACTGATGGTGAGCAAGACAAAGGCGAGGCCGAGCAAAGGCAAATATCGCCTGACGAATGGCAGAAGATTGCGGATTTCTCCCACGCGCGCGATTCTAACAGAGGGGAGAGGCAGCCTATAGCCGTCGATCCGTACTCGACGTCGCGGGACACACCATTTCTACGGTCCTCTACGGGTGTTTTCCAGGAAGGCGAGCAAGTCGGCCAGTTCCTCTCCGCTCAGCTGATTCTCCAAGCCCGCCGGCATCACCGAGACGTTGCTGGGGCGGATTTCCCTGATCTGTGAACGCACCACCCGCACCTCGCTCTCCACCCCGGTGACGAGCAGGATTTCATCAGGGCTTTCCTCAGTGATCACTCCCTGGTGACGATCACCCGATTCGGTCTCCACGAGTACCGATTCGTAACCTCTCACGAAGCCGGCGCTGGGAAAAAGAATCGACTCGAGAAGGTCGCGCCTGGTACGGACTTCGCCGATTCTGGTGAGGTCGGGACCGGAGTTGCCGCCCAGATAGCCGATCGCATGGCAGGCGGCACAGGCCGCCTTGTTGCTGTTGAAAACCTCCTGCCCGCGGCGAACGTCGCCCTCCGCCAAACTGGCCAGGAGGGTCTCGAGCCTGGCTCGCTGCCGCACCGGATCCATTTCCAGAGAGGCGAGCAGTTGCTCTCCCTGTTGCTGGATGGAACGGGGAAACTCAGCCAGGGTGCTGCTCATGACATCGGCCCTCAGACTGAACAGACCCGTGGAACTTCGAAGGGCCGCCAGAAATTTCCGGCCCAGCTCTTCATCGCCTCCAGCGCGGAAGGCCTCCACCAGAGTGGAGAGTTCCAGCGGGCCCGCGCTACGGATCGAATCGGTCAGAGTGACCAATTGATCACGGCTCAGATTCGACTTGGCCAGCACCCCCGCAGCGATTCCTCGGGCAGTCGCTTGCTCGCCGGACCCGAGATTCGCGCTCAGCAAGTCGAACAAGTCCGCGTCGAGACTCTCGAGGTTCCCCGGAATGGCCGCCAGGGCGCGCAAGCGGACAGGGCTGGTGAACGACTGGTCGCGCCCCACCTCCAACAGAGCGTCTCTGATTCCCTCGGCGAATTCCTCGGCGGGGACAGGCAGTCTCTGGAGCGCTGCGACCGCCTCGTCGGTGAGCGCCCTGTCTCCGGCCCGCAGAACCTCGGCGAGGGCTTCCGCCCAAGGGACCGGTAGCTCTTTCAATGTGCTTTCGGCCATGGCCCGTATAGCGATCAAACGCGAAGACTGAAGCGTGGATTCAACGAGCGTCGAAGCCAGCAAAGCCTGGATGGCGGCATCGCCGCCGAAACCGGATAGCTGGCGCTGCAACTCGATTCGCTCTTCGGGGCCGATCGCAGGATCTGCCAGCCGATCACGGAAAAAACCAGCGACGGAAGCCCCCCACTCGGGATGATTGCCCACGATCCAGAGCGCGGTCTGACGGATGACGGGCCGGTCGGAAGTCAGCAGCGGAACTACGTCGTCAGGCTGCAATCGACCGCCTTCCATCTGATCGAGGGCGATCAGCGCGGCCCGAAGCGTGTAGGGAGAACTCGCACTCAGCCCGGCCGCAGTAGCGGCGGGATCGGCGATTTCGATCAGAGCGTAAGTCAGCGAGTGCTCGAGGACGCGTTCGTTCTTCACCCCCGTCAGTGCCAGCAGAGGCGCGACCGCTCTGCTGTCCCCGATGCGGCCCAAAGCCTCGGCCGCGACCCGTTGCAGGGGTGCCGTGCCCCATGACAAGGTCTCGAGCAGGGCGGGAACGCTTTCGGCGTCCCGCCAGGCGGCGATCGAGTGGACGGCAGCTTGCCGCACGCTCTCATTCTCGTCGTTCAGCGCTTGACGGACCGCCTGACGGGCCTCCGGTTGCCCGATTCGAGTCAGTGCCCAGACGATGTTGCGGCGGGTTTCCACGGACTTCGAGGTGCGCAGCTTGCGGGCCAGCACCGGTAGCGATTCGGGGCCTCTCCTGGCCAACTCCTGAATGGCCCGCGAGTGTACCGCGGGGCGGTCGTCACCCAATAACGCGGTCAGTCGGACTGGATCGGCGTTCTCCCAGTCGTACTCCAACCCCCTCGGATCCCTCACTTTGAAGCCATGCTTTGGGCGGATCCGATAGATCCCCCCCGGCACATCCGGCTTGGCGAGTTGCGAGGTGGGACAGCAGAGTTTGTACCAGCCTCCGGTGTCGACCACCAGCAAACTCCCATCCGCGTCCTCGATCACGTCGGTGGGACGGAAATCGCGATTGCTGGAGACCAGGAAGTCGATGTCGCGGGACTGGAATGTTGCACCACTGACTTCCAGGACATGACGAGTCACCTTGTTCAAATTGAACTGGCAGACGAAGAGATTGCCCTGGTAGTCGGCGCCGAAGATGCCGGATTGGTAGATGGTTTGAGCCGAGGGAACGGCCGGGCCCAGATGCATGATGGGAGGCAGCAGTTCCCCCGTCCGCGCATGACCCTCCAGAACATTGTGCGGCTTGCCGTAGACCCCCCCGTAGATAGCGTGGATAATCGCGTCGCGGCGGCCTGCTTTGGGATGTTCCAGAAAAGTCGCCGCCAGCAGCCGTTCTCCCCTCGCTGTGAAAACGACATCCACCGGATTGTCCATTCCTCCGGTCAGAACCGGCTCGATCAGTGAATCCCCCGGCCTGCGGCGGAAGATATGGCCGGCGCGAGTGACAAAAGAGGGCTTGCCGGGACGTTCATAGGTCTGCTCCGCGAAAGCGCCTTTGGTCCAGTAGATCCACCCGTCCAGCCCCAGGTAGGGACCGTGCAGATCGTTGGCGCAGTGGGTGAGGGTGCGGCCCTGGAACCACTCTTCACGATGGTCGGCAACCCCGTCGTCGTCGATGTCGGTGAGTTTCCAGATGCTGGGAGGCGCGGCGACGTAAAGCGAACCTTCGAACCACAACGCGCCCTGAGGCATCATCATGCCGTCGGCGAAGATGGTGCTTTTGTCAAAGCGGCCGTCGCCGTCGGTATCCTCCAGACGTTTGATGTAGTGCGGCTTCTCTTCGAGCTGTTGCTCGACGGGATCGTTCGATCCGGAGGACTCGGTGACGTAGAGCCGTCCCCGTTCATCGAAATCGACGGATATCGGCCGCTCGACCAGCGGCGGCCCGGCGGCGACTTCCACCAGGAAGCCTTCGGGCACCTTCAAATGCTGGGGCGCGTCCCCGGCAACGATCAACCAATAGAAGAGCGCGAAGCCGACCGTCAGAGCCACCCCGAGAAAAAGGAGAGTCAGTCCGGTCCTCATCGATTCGTCCCCCCTGCAATCGCCCTACGGTGACACGGGAAAGAGAAAACCTCAAGAAGCCGCGATGACAGGCATTCCGGCGCCCCAGCTTCGGTAGGTAGACCGAGCGGGGAACGACTGAAAGACAAAGAGAGACAATCACACTTGACAATGTGTCAACTCTGCTTTACACTAGGCCTGTCAAGCATGCTTGACTTAATATCAAAGGAGTTTGACGATGAAGAGTGAAGTGGAATCCTCGAGCTGGCGGGCCGGCATGCCGCGGCGGGACTGGAGGAATCAGTGGCATTTGATCGGTTGGATTTTCGCCTGGATGCTGAGTTTCGTGGGCGCTTCAGCCTTGCTGCGTTTCGGCTGGGTAGGGGGCTCGGCCGGCTACTTGGTGGCCCTGCTTCCCAATCTATTGGGCGTGGCGACCTTTTGGTCGTTCTTGCGTTTTCTGCGGGAGGCCGACGAGCTGCAAAGAAAGATAAGGCTCGAGGCGCTGGGCTGGGGCTTTGGCTGCGGAGCGGTCTTCATGGTCGGCTATCAGCTCCTGGAGCGGGCCGGATTCCCCCCCATCGACACGGCGGATCCGCTGGTGGTGATGTCGTTCGCTTGGGCAATGGCGACCCTGGTGCTGACGCGGAGATACTCATGAAGAATCGACTCAAGGTGCTGCGCGCGGAACGCGATTGGTCGCAAGCGCGGGTGGCTCAACTGTTGGGAGTGTCGCGCCAAACCATCAATGCCGTCGAGACCGGGAAATACGACCCCAGCCTACCGTTGGCTTTCGCGCTCTCCCGGCTCTTCGAGCGCTCGATCGAGGAGATTTTCGAACCGAATTCCGAATAGGGTGCCACGGCGACACGCCGAGATGGGCACCATCGCGTCCTGAGGCTTGCTCGAACAAAGTGGGCCAGACCTTCGCCCTGGGCGGGACGCTTGCCGACGCGCGCGGGCTCGGTTTCAAAACTGAGCCGCGACCGTAAGGGAGCGACACGCCGAGATGGGCGCCATCGCGTCCTGAGGCTTGCTCGAACAGACTACAGCGCCAGACCTCCGCCCCGGGCGGGACGCTTGCTGACGCGCGCGGCTCAGTCCTCGGTCGAGAACTCCTTGCGGCATTTGAAGAAGAAGAGCCGGAGAAGAAGATCTTCCAGCTCAGGGGACAGGTCTCTCGGGCGATGGCCGGATAGGTAGTCCTGGAGCGTGGCGAAGGCTTCTTCGACGTCGGCTCCCCCTTCCAAAAGCTCCACGACGGCACGGAGGTAGGGTTCGAGGACGGCGTAGTCGCGGTCTTTCAGTGCGGTTTTCATTCCCGGCTCGATGGTACGTTTTCTCGGCTGTCTTGGGAACCGTCGGTTCCAGCCGGATGGTCCGCGAAGTTGGTGCCTCGATCCCGATTCTGATTCCGATTTGGGAGCCTTGCGAGGTTGCGGGAGGGTAGGGTAACTTACAGCCCATGATTAGAACTATTGAATGGACCGATGACGGGGTCGTGATGATCGATCAGCGTCTGCTGCCGACCGAGGAGATTTACAACACCTACAAGACCGAACACGAAGTGGCGGACGCCATCGTCACGATGGTGATCCGTGGCGCGCCCGCAATCGGCGTGGCGGCGGCCATGGGGATCGCTCTGGGCGTCAAGAACCTGAATTCCAAAGAGAACCTCGACCAGGAGTTCGAGCAGATCTGCGCAACGCTGCACGACACCCGGCCGACGGCCCAGAACCTCTTTTGGGCGATTGCACGGATGAAGGGTGTCTACCATCGCCACAAGGATGGCTCGCTGGAGGACTTGAAGGCCGCCCTGCGCCACGAATCGATCGAGATGCACCGGGAAGACATAGAGGTCAACCGCAAGATCGGCGAGTACGGACAGGAGTTGATTTCCGGCGGGAGCACCGTGCTGACCCACTGCAACGCCGGAGCTCTGGCCACCGCGGGACACGGCACGGCGCTCGGGGTGATCCGCTCGGCCGTGGAGAGTGGAAAGCAGATCAGCGTCTTCGCCGACGAAACACGGCCCTTTCTACAGGGCGCCCGGCTCACCGCCTGGGAAATGATGAAGGAAAACATCCCCTGCACGCTGATCACCGACAACATGGCCGGTTATTTCATGAAGGCGGGCCGCATTCAGGCTGTGGTTGTGGGATCGGACCGCATCGCCGCCAACGGAGACATCGCCAACAAGATCGGCACTTATTCGGTGGCGGTGCTGGCCAAGGAGCACGGAATTCCCTTCTACGTGGCGGCGCCCCTTTCCACGATCGACCGCGACTGCCCCACAGGGGACGACATCCCAATCGAACAGCGCGATCCCATCGAGGTCACCGAGATCCGCGGAAACCGGCTAGCCCCGGATCACGTGGGAGTGGCGAATCCTGCTTTCGACGTGACTCCCAACCGTCTGGTGGCTGCCATCATCACCGAGGCCGGAATCGCTCGCTCTCCTTACTCGGAGTCGATCGCCGCCCTCTTCGAGAAGGCCACC
>JBFGHF010000040.1:0-12283 GCA_041578355.1 Acidobacteriota bacterium | reverse complement strand
TGGCACTTCGTCGACCTGGTGTGGATGTTCATCTTCCCGTTGGTCTACCTCTTGTCGAACTCCGTCTGAGCCAAGCGAGGAATCATTTCAATGAGTAGCGAAGAACACACCCACGGAAACCGACTGTATCTGACGGTCTGGGTTGGATTGGTGGTTTTGACGATAGTCGAAGTCGCGCTGGCTTACATGCACTTGAGCCTGGCCGTCATGCTGATCACCCTGATGGGACTGTCGCTGATCAAGGCGGCCCTGATCGTGGCTTATTTCATGCACCTGCGGTTCGAGAGACTGAGCCTTTTTCTGACTCTGATACCGGCGACCGTCATCTGTATCGTGCTGATGGCGTCCTTCTTCCCGGACAGTCTGAGGATTCTGGAGCTGGGGCAATAGAGGAAGGGAACCGAGTGACGGCAACGAGGCTACCCGGGAAGATTCTGGCGGCCGGCACGGCCCTTTTGGTCCTGTCTCTGCAACCGCCTTTATTCGCCCAGGGTTGCGCCATGTGCAAGTCGAGCCTGGCTTCCCTGCAATCGATTGCGGAGGCGATCAACTTGGGGATCCTGATCCTGCTTTTCCCTCCGCTTTTGATTATGTCGACGATCCTTTTCGTCGCTTACCGGAGAGGATCCGGGCCGGAAGATTCCTGAGCGGCACGGCTTCTTGATGGTTTTCGGCCCTTCGTCCTCGACGCCCGAACTCCGCGGCTCTGCTTCGGCTTGACCTCGACGCCTCAACCCGCTATACAAACCGAGCGGACAACCCAAGAAGAGAAGGACCTGATCAGTCTATGGCAAAAGCAGTCGCGAAGAGAAAAGTAGTCACCACCACCGAGGAGGACCCCGGTAAAATCCGGCGGCGCAAGTTCACCTGGGCATGCGTTTTCGGTTTTCTCGGTGCCAATTTCTTGATGACCCTCCGCTTTTTCTTTCCCCGCACGCTCTTCGAGCCCAAGACCAGCTTCCGCATCGGATATCCCTCCGACTTCGGATTCGGGGTGGACACCCGGTTTCAGCAGAAGCACAGGATCTGGGTGGTCAGGAATGCGGAAGGGATCTTCGTCATCAGTGCAGTCTGCACGCATTTGGGGTGCACCCCCGACTGGGTGGAGAGCGAAAACAAGTTCAAGTGTCCCTGCCATGGCAGCGGCTATGACAGCGAAGGCGTCAATTTCGAAGGACCCGCCCCGCGCCCGATGGATCGGGCCAAGGTGGAGCTCGACGCAGAAGGGCAGATCGTGGTCGACATGAGCGTGTTGTACCAATGCCCGCCCGGCGCAGCGTGCCGCTTCGGGGAACCCGGTTCGATCATCCAAGTCTGATCATAGGAGAGGCCATGCCGGAAGAAACCAAGCCCCCGAAAGAGAATGCCGATTCGACTCAGGAAGCGAAAGAATCGCCCTCGATCATCGTCAAGGTCAAGGAGGGCGTTCAGCCCTTCATCGACAAGGGCAAGCAAGACGTAGCGGCGGCCAAAGACTACAAAGCCACGCAAGTCTGGAAGTCGGTCTTTCGCCACAAGCTCGACGATACGCCCCGAAACCGGGCGCTCGCCGTGCTCACCAACGTCTTCCTTCACTTGCACCCGGCCAAGGTCAATCGCGACGCGGTGCGCTTTCGCTTCACCTGGGGAATGGGGGGAATCAGCTTCTACCTGTTCTTCGTGCTGACCATCACGGGTGTGTTTCTGATGTTCTACTACCACCCTAGTAAGGGTCAGGCTTTCCAGGACATCCAGTTCCTCGAGAACGACGTTCCCTTCGGAGGGCTGCTCCGCAACATGCACCGTTGGGCGGCCCACCTGATGATCATCACCGTCTGGCTGCACATGCTGCGGGTTTTCCTGACCGGGTCGTACAAGACTCCCCGCGAATTCAACTGGATGGTAGGCGTGATTCTGCTTGTGCTGACCATGCTTCTTTCCTTCACCGGTTATCTGTTGCCCGATGACCAGCTCGGCTTCTGGGCCGTCACCGTGGGAACCAACATGGCCAGGGCGACGCCGCTGCTGGGCAGCGAAGGTCCGTTCGGGCCTGAGTTGGGGATGACGCCCTTCAACGACGTCCGCTTCGCCCTCCTGGGCGGTTCGATCGTGGACGCCAACGCATTGCTGCGCTCCTACATCTGGCACTGCATTGCGATTCCGCTGATTCTCTCCGTCTTTCTCGCCGTCCACTTCTGGCGCGTGCGCAAGGACGGAAGCATCTCGGGTCCCGCGCCGGTGGTGCTCGAGGACGAAATGAAGCTGAAATGAACTTCGAGGTTCGAAGCTCGAAGCTCGACGTGGAGGTTTATTCTTAAATGGACTGGGCTCAACTCTGGGAAATCGTTTCCCTTCCCGACAACGTTCCGATCGTCGCCTTGGCTCTCCTGGTGCCCTTCTTCATGTGGTACGGCCTGCGTCAGTCGTTCGCCAACGACCGCCTGATCACACAGCTGGAGAAGGACAAGAAGCTCGCCAAGGAACATCACCGCAAGTTCGAACCCTTCCGGGAAGGCTGGGACCCGAAAGTCCACGTTTGGCCCTACCTGTTGAGGATTGAACTGCTGGCGGCCGTGGCGGTGACGTTCATTCTCATGGTCTGGTCGATCACCTTGGACGCACCGCTCGAGGAGCCCGCCAATCCCAACTTGACCATGAACCCGGCCAAGGCGCCCTGGTACTTCCTGGGCCTGCAGGAGATGTTGGTCTACTTCGATCCCTGGATCGCGGGCGTGGTCATGCCGACTCTGATCATCGTCGGCCTGATGGCCATCCCCTACGCCGACAAGAACCCCCTGGGCAACGGATACTACACCTACCGGCAGCGCCGCTTCGCGATTCTCGCTTTCGGTTTTGGCTTTCTGGTGCTGTGGCTCTCGATGATCTTCATCGGCACCTTCATCCGGGGCCCCGGCTGGATGTGGTTCTGGCCAGGCCAAACCTGGGACCACCATAAACTGGTATTCGAAACCAACCAGAACCTTCACGAGGCTTGGCCGATTTCGCTTCTGGGAATCCAGAGCCAGCCTTGGGTGGGGGTCTTCGGCGGAATCGCAACCGGCCTCTACTTCGCGATCGCCGGCTGGCTCTGTCACAAGCTTCTCGTCTGGAATGAGTTCAACCGCAAGATCTACGAGAAAATGACGCTCATGCAGTACGGGATCTACCAGTTCTTCATGGTGACGATGATTTCGCTGCCCGTGAAAATGGCGCTCCGTCTCGGCTTCAACATCAAATACGTTTGGGTGACTCCATGGTTCAACGTTTAAAGAACTGGTTCAAGAGACTTGACGATCAGCCTGTCCCCGAAGAAGACCCGATCGTCAATTCATCGCTGGCGACTCCGCTGGCCATCTTCTCGCTGCTGTTGATGTTCAGCCTCCTTTGGGCTTTCTACGAGGAAGGCTGGGGATTGCGGCCTTGGCGCGCGTACCAGAGTCAGTTCATCGACGTCTACCGTCAGGCGCTGACTCAGATGAAGCCCGCCCGGGCCGACGAGGTGGCCGCCATCGAAGCGACTCAGGGCTACCAGGACCTGCTGGCCCGATTGCGCCAGGCCGAAAGTGACAACTTGTCGGAGTTGGAGAGTCTCTCCCAGCAGGAACAGGCAGTCCGCGCCAAGCTGGCCGCCATCACCAAGCCATTCGCCTCTGAGCGGAGCCGGATCCAGGCCAAGCGCTACCAAGTCGAGACTTCCGAGGGATCGACCCGCGAGAGTCTGGCGGCGGAGTTGGAGGAAATGCGTCGCCAGATTCACACGATCGTGATGCCCGACGGACCGCGAGACTTCAACTTCGCGGAAATGGAGGAGGAGTTCAACTCGCTCAAGGCCGAGCAGGGGGACCTGCAGAGCCGCAAGGTGGCGCTGTTGCGAGGGCCCAGCCAGCTGCGCCGCGAATTGGAGACCTATCGCAACAACCGCTTGACCGGTCTCACCGAATCCCAGATCGACGGCCTCCTCGGCGGCCTGGATGACATGCGGATTGAGATCAAACAGATCCACAGCGCCGAGATGGGTTTGGTCAACCGCTGCGAATCGTGCCATCTGGGTATCCGCGAGCCGGTCAAATTGACGTCGGAAACCATGGGCGGCAACAAGCTCTTCGTCAGCCACCCCAACGAAGATCTCCTCAAGATTCACGATCCGGAGACCTTCGGCTGCACCCCCTGCCATAACGGAAACGGCGTGGGAACCGTCAGTGCTCAGCGGGCTCACGGGAAATACAAGCACTGGCTCTGGCCGCTTTATGCGCAGGAGAATTTCGAATCCGGCTGCGTGCAGTGTCATGAGGCGGACAGACATCTCGACTACGCTCCCGATCTGACCGCGGGCAAGGAAATCTTCCAGAACCGCGGCTGCCAGGGCTGTCATCCCCGAGAAGGGTTTCAACGCGAACAGCGTGAGATGCGAGACAACCTCAAGAGCATCACGGACGCGACTGCCGAGCGCTTGGCCAAGCAGATCGAGATCGAGCGCCTGCTCCGGCAGGGTGACGAGGCGGAAACCAACGAACTGGCCAATCAGTTCTACGCACAGGCCCGCAAAACGACTCTGGCCTTGGCCGCCCTGGATGCGGACCTCGACCGCCTGCGCGACCGAACCGACGAACTGCTGATGGAAACGAAGACCATCGGCCCCAACTTGAAAGAGGTTCGCAACAAGCTGCGCAAGGAATGGATGCCGGTTTGGATCCGCAACCCGCAGGCCTTTCGACCCGACACCAAGATGCCTCAGTTCCGCCTCGACGACAGCGAGATCGAAGCGATTTCCGCATTCATCTGGCAGTCCGGCATCGACGGCGACGTCGAGCGGCAACCTGCGGGCAACGCCTCGCGGGGTGAGGAGCTCTTCGAAAGCCGCGGCTGTCTAGGCTGCCATTCGGTGGGAGAAGGTGACGCCGCCCATGGTGGGACCTTCGCCGCCAACCTGAGCCGGGTCGGAGAGAAGGCGAACTACAACTACCTGGTTCGCTGGGTGCACAACCCCCGCAAACGCTCGCTGCCCTATTGCCCCGTGCATGCCCGAGACATCACACCTCAGGACTACGCGTCACAAGGTCTTCCCTTTCTTTTCGATGACGAAAACAATCAGTGCCCGCTCGGGGACCACAGCCTTCAGACTCAGAACCAGGTGGTGATGCCCAGCCTGCGGCTGACTGTGGAAGAAGCGCGCGATATCGCCAGCTATCTGATGACCCTCAAGAACGATGACGCCGAATACGCCCAAGCGCCGTTCATGGACAACCCCGACTTGGTGAGCCAGGGCCGCTTCCTCGTACGCCACTACGGTTGCGCTGGGTGTCACGAAATCGCGGGCCTGGAGAACGAAGGGAAAATCGGCACCGATTTGACGCTGGAAGGGAGCAAGCCCATCGAACGGCTCGATTTCGCCCTGCTGACCCACGAAGCGAAAAAGGAAGGCTGGTACAACCACAAGGGCTTTTTCGAGCACAAGCTTCGTGAGCCGGACATTTACGACCAAGGCAAGATCAAGGAGAACCGCCTGGAGCGTCTTCGCATGCCCAACTTCCACCTGAGCGACGAAGAAATCGACCAGGTCACGACCTACCTGTTGGGAAGCGTGGAATCGATCGTTCCCGAGAACTTCTTTCACCAGCCATCCGACCATCGCAAGGATATTCAGGAAGGCTGGTGGGTCGTCAAGAAATACAACTGCCAGGGATGCCACCAGTTCATCCCGGGACAAGCCACCTCTCTGGAAACACTGCCCCAATACCAAGCGGAGAACGCGGAAAAGCTTCCTCCCAGCTTGGTCGGGCAAGGCGCTCGTGTTTCGCCCGAGTGGCTCTCGGGCTTCTTGAAGAACCCAGCCTTGAGTAGAGATGACACCCACCGCAACGGGGTCCGTCCCTATCTCGAGGTGCGCATGCCCACCTTCCACCTCTCCAACGGAGATGTTCAGAAGCTGGTTCGCTTTTTCAATGCCATGTCCAAGGAACCCCTGCCCTATCTGGCTCCGGAGCAGACTCCTCTGACCCGCAGAGAACTGTTGATGGCGCGTGAGTTGTTCACCTCGAACGCGGCTCCCTGCTTGAGATGTCATGCCACCGGCGACCCCACACGCGACCGAGACGCCACGGCCCCCAATTTCCAGCTTGTGGCCGAGCGCCTCAAGCCGGATTGGACTCAGCGCTGGATCGTTCATCCCGAGATCATCAGCCCCGGCACTTCGATGCCTTCAGGGCTCTTCCGTTGGGATGGAGACCGCTGGGTTTTCGCCTTGGCCGAACTTCCCGGTCTGCGTGGTTACGAGAGGGATCATGCGGAACTTGTGGTACGATATATGTTCCAATTTACGCCTCAGGAACAGCGGACTTTGATGGGGCGCTAAGGGGGATCGGCCCGATCCGGACAGGGAACATTTTGGGTCCTGCACCGGGGTCCGCACCCCTCCACAGGACAACCACATCACAAGAACTCAGCAGATCTGGAGGAGATGATTCGATGCGTTTTGGGAAAGTGGTATTGACAGGATTGCTATTGGTTCTATTAATTGCCGCCTGCGGCGGCGGCGGCGAGGGAACGGCAACTACACCTCCTGCCGAAGAAGAAGGCGGGGGCGTTGCGGCCAAAACTGTCGACCCCGCGACCGCTGGCGACGTCAAGGGCAAAGTGACCTTTTCCGGCGAAACCGATCGGGGCAACCGCATTCGAATGAATGCCGATCCCAGCTGCCACGCGCAGCATAACGAGCCGGTCTATCCCCAGGAGGTCAAGACCGGTGAGGGCGGAGCGCTCGAGAACGTCTTCGTGTGGGTCAAGTCGGGCCTGGAGGACTACGGCTTCGAGCCGCCCGCCGACCCGGCGACCCTCGATCAGAAAGGCTGCATCTACATCCCGCATGTCTTCGGAGTGCAGACGCGCCAGAAGATTCAAATCAAGAACAGTGATCCGACCACCCACAACATCAACCCCGCGCCCGCCAACAACCGCGACTGGAACAAATCGCAAGCGCCCAACCAGGCGCCTCTGGAAGAGAGCTTCGCCCGCCAGGAAGTGATGATTCCGATCAAGTGCAACGTCCACCCCTGGATGAGGTCTTACATCGGTGTTGTGGCTCACCCCTATTTCGCGGTAACCGGCAGTGACGGCACCTTTGAACTGAAGGGTCTGCCGCCGGGCCAATACACTGTCGAAGCCTGGCATGAAAAACTGGGCACCAAGGAGGCCCAAGTCACCTTGGCCGCCAGCGGCAGCGAGGAAATCGCATTCAGCTTCGGCGGGTAAACGGGGCCTCTGTATTTTGAAATCCGAGACGCGAGCGGAGCGGGCGCTCGACGCTCCTGCCCTCGCGTTTCGGAATCTGTCGAAGGCAAAGCGGAAAGCCCGCCCGGGGGCGGGAAAGGTTCTCTTTTGTCAAAGTCCTACTACCGCGGACTCCACCTCTGGGCTTGCTTAACGGCCCTTTCGACCTTCGTTCTCATCGTGGCCGGAGCTCTGGTGACCAGCAACGACGCCGGGCTCGCCGTCCCCGACTGGCCGCTCTCCTTCGGCACACTGATGCCGGAAATGGTGGGGGGCGTGTTTTATGAGCACGGACACCGGCTGATCGCAGGCAGTGTGGCCCTGATGACGCTGGTCCTGGCCGTCTGGTTGGGCCTGCGCGAGGAACGAGCCTGGGTGCGCAGACTGGGATTCGCAGCTCTGGCGGGAGTGCTGATTCAGGCTCTGCTGGGAGGCCTCACCGTCATTCTGCAGCTTCCGGTCATCGTTTCGGTGCTTCATGCTTGCGTCGCCCAGGCTTTCTTCTGCGCGGTCGTCGCCATTGCTTTTCTCAGCTCCAGGTACTGGCACCGAAACGCCCACAGCATTCAGTTGGCCTGGCAACGGCCCGAGTTTCGTGCTGGCTGCGGCCTTTTTTTGGCGGTTTATCTACAACTGATCCTGGGCGCGATCCTCCGCCATTCCGGAACGGTGGGCGGCACCAAGGGTGCGGTGATCGAACCCCTACCTCTGCTGGGCCATGTCCTGGGCGCCGTCCTGGTCAGCGGCCTTCTCTTCTTCGCGGTGATCTCCTTGCTTCGATTGGCTGATCCCCCGGCACACCGCTTCGCGTACACTCTGATCGCCTTGTTGGCGTTGCAACTGGTGTTGGGACTGGGAGCGCTCATGGTGCGACTGACCGCCGCCGGCAGGCCCCAGCCTCTCCCCGTGCATGCCTGGGTAACGACCGGTCATGTCGCCCTGGGGGCGCTGCTTCTGGGTACCAGCCTCGTCTTGGCCCTCTATCTCACTCGGCGCGACTTGGCCGGCGCAGAAGCCACTCTTCCCCGCCACCTGGCGGAGGGAGCCTCCTGATGGACCAGGCGCGCATACTCGGTCCCTTGGCGGTGCGCGGGCGTCTTTCCGACTACCTGGAATTGACCAAGCCGCGGGTCGCCAGCCTGGTGCTGGTGACCACCGCCGCCGGCTTCTATCTCGCCTCGCCCGGGTCGCTCGATTGGCTGCTTCTACTGCATGCCCTCTTCGGGACCGGCCTGGTGGCGGGAGGCACGGCGGTTCTCAATCAGTATCTGGAGAGAGAGCAGGACGGCCTCATGCGTCGGACTGCCAAGCGGCCCATTCCCTCGGGTCGCTTGCAGCCCCGCAGCGCCCTTTCTTTCGGGCTGTTCCTGGTGCTCGGCGGGTCACTCTATCTGATCTTGGCGGTCAACATCCTGACCGCCGTACTCGGGGGGCTGACGGCTTCGCTCTACCTGCTGCTCTACACTCCCCTCAAGACGCGGACGCCGTTTTGCACCACCATCGGAGCCCTGCCCGGAGCGCTACCACCCGTGATGGGGTGGGCCGCAGCTCGCGGAACTTTGGATGCCGGCGCTTGGTTTCTCTTCGCCATACTCTTCCTCTGGCAGTATCCCCACTTCCTCTCGATTGCCTGGATCTACCGCGAGGACTACGAGCGGGGCGGTTTTCGGATGTTGCCCGTCCTCGACAGGGATGGAAAATTCACGGCGCTGCAGGTGATGATGTTCAGCCTGGCTCTCGGGGTTGTCAGCCTCATGCCTGCGATCAACGGAACCGCGGGGCTCCTCTACGCTGGCGCCGCCGTCTTGCTCGGTTGCTCGTTGCTCGGCGTCAGCCTGAGCTTGGCATTGTCGCGCAGCCGCCAAGGCGCCCGGCGCCTGCTCCGCTTCTCGGTCTTCCACCTGCCAGTGCTGCTGCTGCTGCTCGTCGTCGACAGAGTGTGATCGGACCCGCTCAGTCGATGGGCACAGAGCCGAGAGCGGAAGCGAACTGCTCAGCGTCCCAAATCGAGATCAGCCTTTTTCCACCAGCACCAGGGTGATGTCGTCGGTCTGATGATGTCCCTCGGTGAATTTCTCGATGGCATCCAGCACGGCCTCCTTGAGAGCTTCCACCCCCTGAGCGCCGAATTGCAGAATCAACTCCTCGAGTCTTTTTGTTCCGAACATCTCACCCGCGGGGTTTTCCGCTTCGGTGAGTCCGTCGGAATAAACCAGCAAGATGTCGCCCGACTGCATCTCCAGAGGCGCTGCGGAATAAGTGGCGAAGTCGAAAGCCCCCAGGATCATGTGCTTCGATTCGAGGGTATCGCTGACCGCGGTTGCGGCACGGTAAAGATAGGCGGGATTGTGGCCCGCACTGATGAACTCGCCCTTGCCCTGCTCGTCGAGCGTGAAGAGAAAAAGGGTCACGAAGCGGTTGGATTGAGAGCGTTCGCAAAGAAATCGGTTGATTCGGGTCAACGAGTTGGCCGGGGAGACACCTGTGCGCACTTGCATATCGAGCGCCCCCTGCAGCAGCGAACTCAACAGAGCAGCCGATATCCCCTTGCCTGAGACATCGGCCAACACACCGGTCAGCTTGCCCTCCTCGGGCCGGAAGAAATCGTAGAAGTCACCGCCCACGTAGCGTGTCGGCTCGCTGAAGGCAAGCACCTTGGTGTTCTTCAGTTGAGGCAGGGATTGGGGCAACAGGGTGCGTTGCGTCTCCTGGGCCAGGGCCAATTCCTTTTCCAGCTGCTTTCGCTCTTCGAGGGTCTCGATCATTTGAACTTTCTCGAAGACGTTGGCCGCCTCGGTGGCGAGCTTGTTGAGGATTTTCTGATCGAGGCCCGTGAGGGTGTGCATCGGCTTGGTGCTGTCCAGGTAGAGGATTCCCTCCACCCGGGGCGTGTCCGACTCCGACTCAGCGGAGATCCATTCCAACGGCATGCAGGCCAGCGCACGAAGGTTCATGGCCACGATGCTGTCCTGTTGGGCCAGGTCTCCGTCGATTCCCTCGGTCATGAAGACGCCTTCTCCGCTGTCCGCCACCTGGCTGACCACAGTCCGGCTGGCTTGCACGAATTCCGACTCCCGCATTGGGCGGCCGTCGCCGTCCATCCCCAGCACATAATCGAAGGATCCGTTGGCGCGCAGCAGGATGAAACCCCGCTCGGCCCCGCTGATTTTCAGTGCCGACGCCAGAATCTGGGCGAACGTCGATTCGGCCGAGAACTGGCTTCCCAGGCTGTACTGGAAATCGAGAATGAAAGAGAGCTTCTCCAGGTCGGAGTACCCCGAGTAGACGGAAGGCAGGACGGCCGTGAGATCCAACATGGCCGTCCGGTCGGAGTCCACGGTGGTGTCGTTGTCGGGCTGGTGTGGAGTGTCGACGAGGAAGGTCATCTCGACTCTTCCCTTGCCCAACACCACGCGGTCACCGTGCTGGAGTGAATGCCGCTCCACCTGTTGCCCGTTCACCATGCTTCCATGGGTGCTCTTCAAATCCTCTAATTCGTAGTCGTCGCCGCGGCGAACCAAGCGGGCATGACGCCGCGAGATGTAGGGATCGGTCAGGACCAAGTCGGCATCCGACTTCCGACCGATCAGAATCTCCTCTGCCGTCAACGGATAGACCTGCTCTTTCTGACCCGGCCCGAACCATTTCAAAAACGCTTTCTTCATCGCCTGGAGTGTTAACCCATTACAGTGGAGAATTCAAACAGTGGGGACTGCTCGCTTTAGCCCGCCTTCGCTGATGGCGAGTTGCTGACCCGCCTCAGGTAATGTCGGGCCTCGTTCTGTATCCGACCGATCTGCTCAAGGAATCCGGCCGCGGAGGAATGGTACCGATCCGGATCCCTTTCCGATTCACGGAGTTGGGCAACACGGCGCCGAACCTTGTCGATTCGACTCAAGGCGATGTTCAGCTCGCTATCCGTATTGATCATGTCACAACCTCATCGGGGAGGCGATAGCGGATCGCCCCTTTATTTGGTGACACGACGCCCAGAATGATTTCAGCTGGAAGTAAACCGGAACCGAAAACGCCAAGTGGGCATTTGTGGCGCCAGGCGCATCCTCGCTGCCGCTTTCGGGCTCCCCTGGTGCAAGGCCGGAAGCCCGTTTCGGGTCCTTTCAAACTCGCGTTACTTCAAGCCGCGGTAGCCGCCTCGGTAGAAGAGCAGAGGTTCCCGGCCTGGAGCCGAATTCTTGTGAGCGTATCTGACACGCCCCACCAGGATGGTGTGATCGCCGCCGGGATGGACGGCTTCAACTTCACACTCGAGGTGCGCCAAGGCGCGGCCCAGAATCGGGGTGCCGGTCACCCCCAACTTGTCGATGCCTTGGGCGCGATCCGATCCTTTCCTGGCGAAGTGATTGGAGAGCCGGCGCTGGTCCTCAGAGAGAATGTTGACCGCAAAAAGGCGGCTCTCCAGGAAAGCCTCCAGACCGCTGAGCTGGTCGTCCAGGCAAACCAGCACCAGGGGAGGATCGAGCGAAACCGAGGTGAAGGAGTTGACGGTGACTCCGTAGGGATCGCCTTCGGGAGATCTGGTGGTGACGATCGTGACCCCAGTGGCAAAAGTGCCCATGACCCGCCGAAACTCCTTGGGGTCGACTTCGCCAAATCCGACAGCACGGCCGTTGGAGAGGTCTTGGGACACGGGCTTCATGATACAGGATCGTTGATTCTCTTGGGTCGCCACGGATGCTCACCGCCGAGCGCCCACACGCTGCGGGCGTGCTGGTGAGATAATGAGGCGAGAGGCAAAATCATGAAAAGCAAAGTATTGAGTCGAATCGGGATCCCCGGAGGCGAGCCCAGGCGGCTGGCCCGAGCGGCAGCCAAAGACGCTACCGACAGCGGCTGGAAGAAGTCGGCGATACTGGCACAGCTGGAAAAGCTGGTGGTCGACCCTCGGGCGTATCGAGACGATCCTCTTTTCGGCCTTCTGGCCAAGAGCCTGCAAACCATCAAAAAAGCTCGGCAGAGCTTCCAGCCCCGGCAGAAACCGGCCTCATACCACCGCTGGGGCGACGACGTCGACGCCGCG